>JBBRGY010000001.1:0-24732 GCA_038223495.1 Burkholderiales bacterium
TGCGGCGTGGTCATCGGGTCGGAGATCATGAAGAACGCAAACAACAGCACCGCGCCGTTGCTGATTTGTTGCAGCCACATGGCCCACGCTACGTCGGCGGTGTAATCAAGCCACACGACGCGGAGGGCCAGCAGCGCGGCCCACGCGCCGACAAAGGTCAGGCTGATGTCCCAACGGGAAATGCGTTGCGTGACCAGTCCCCCCAACGCTAAAAACCACAGCGCGGCGAGCGATGTTGCGCCCCATTGTCCGGGTGAAAGCCACGCTCCGGGGAGCCAAGCCCATGCGACGAAGGCGGCGAAGTTGGCCGGGTTTGCGATGTGGCTGCGACACGCTTTTGGGCCGGCGCGCAACACATATTTCGATGACATCGCGATGCACGCCACCAGCGGATGCACCCACAACGAATCAGCGCGCACCAGAATGCTAATGCCAAACGCTGAAATGATCGCGCTTAAGTAGCCGCCCCAGCCGCGACGGTTTGGCATTTTGAGGCCCCATTGCCATGCCGCTTGTGTTGCCAGTGCCGCAATGAAGGTGAGCGCAACTTGCTGCCACGATAAGGCGAAGTCCCGCGCTAATGCACCGAGCAGTAAAAAGCTTGCAAGGAAGGCTATTTGAAACCAACGTGCGTCAATGCGTGCAAACATAACTCGCAGCTGTCCGCTTCTCGCATTCACGGGCGCGTGTGAAGCGCTGAGACTAGCTGCAGTCATGACGCGTTTCTTCCGCTAAAAGACTTGTGATTCAAGCCGAACAATTTTTGCCACCACGTGGGCGTCTCAGGCACTTCAACGTCGCCTGTGTGCGGCGGTTTCTCAGAGCCGGGTGTCTTGCTCGCGCCTGCCAATTTGTCAATGTCGGCCATCGTCCAGCCGGTGAGTTTTGCCAGAGTTTGCTTCTCGGCTGCGAGGCGCGTCGGCAGATCGCGAAGGTAATATTTTGTGGCAATTTCAAGTGCATGTCGCTTGCTGGTGCGGCATGAGTCTCTGCAGTCTGCTGATAACTGGCCGTGTGATTTGCCTACGTATTTTTGAAAGCCACCCCAGCCGTCTTTGCTGTGAAGCTCAGCCTCTCGCGACACTTCCGCGACTTTAACTTTGCACAAGGCTTCGCAGTCGTTTTTGGCCACGGCTTCGCTGCATGCCGCAACCGATCCGCCGTACGGATTTTGAATCACATAGCGGGTCTGCCAGTTCTGACGATCCTTGGTTTCGGTAAACATTAAGTCTTCGGGGAATGTGTTCGCGGTGTAGCGAACGTGAAGCCGCGTGAGCATCACGGGTTGTGCGCCACCGCCCCTGGGCTGTACCGCACGGGCGGGCAAGCGTGACGTTCCGGGCAAGGGTGTAGCGAACGTCGGTGTTGACGCGCTGCCGGTGACTTGCACGTCGTCGCCTCCGATCCAAAACACGCCAGCCTTACGCAACTCCGTCTGCGTCAATGGTTCAGCAGCGCAGGGATCGCACCATCCCATGTCCCAGAAGTATTCGGTGAACACGACGCGATAGTCTTCACGTGCAGTCGAACTGTCGTAGAGCGCTTTGTAAAATTCCTTAAATTTTGGTTTCACAAACGGCGGGATGTTTTCGTTCGCCGCGAGCTTGGCCGTGCGGTAATTGCTACTTTCTACACGCCCGTTTTTCGTCAGCACATAAACGATCAAGTCCTGAGCTTTGTTCGGCGGAGCGTTCAACATGCCGAGGCGCATCGGCAACATGAATTTTTCGCTTTCGAACGCAAATTGCAGTGGGCGCAGCATGCTGTAGCCGAGGCGCGATTGTTCCTTCAGATTGACCTTCGCCACAAAGAATTTCATGCCCTGATTGATATAAGGCTTCAGCGCTGCGCTCGCGCCTTTTGGAATGGTGTATCCGTTCTCTCGGAGCCACGTTTCGAGGCCATCGGATTGCGTGGCCGACAGGCTCACGATGTCGTATTCCTCGAGCGTGTACTGCGCCTCCACCGTTACGCCGAGGGCTTTGTCGCGCTTCAGCGCCATGTTGCCGCGCATCGCGCCGCCCGCTGCCGAGGGTGCGTACATTGGCGGCGGATACAAGTTCTGCCCCCAATCCATGTTGAATTGACAAGGGTCACTGTCGTGATATTCAGCCAGCCGTGGGCTTGAATACGCATCGAGTCGCTCGAACGTCGATTTTTCGGCAACGCGTACTTGCCCCTGTTTCAGCGCAGTTGGCGTCGGCACAATCAACGCAAATTCCTTGAGCGGTCCGGAGTAATCGTTCAACATCGAAATCACTGTGCGGTCACCATCGCGTACCAGCACCACCTGGCTGGCTTCGTTAAACAAACTGGCGTCCGCCTTGCCAGCATAAAAGCCGCAAAAGGCTTGGGCAGAGGCGGCGAGAAGGGTGGCCAGTGCGACAGCAACTGCCGCGCCACCGCGCCATTTGATTCGCTCGTTTGCTGGCCGGGTTAACGAAGCGGCGCGTTCGCCAAAAGTTGCGTTACTCATGGTCTCTCCAAGGGTGGGTGAGATGGGTGTAACGAGCTAAGACGTTAAACGGGGTTAACACTGCGCCAAATCATTTAGCGGCGCTCCGGCGATGAGCCTTGCGTATCAGCTTTGCGCTGAAATGACGACTGTTCAGGGCATGAACGACGTTTTTACCGTTTGTCGAGATATGCCATAAATGGCTGCTAGCCCCTATGAAAACGCCGTCATACGAAAAAGCTGATAGAGAAATTCAAGCTTTGCAACACCGATACTCGCCACGCGCAAACGGAATAATCGCATCGGTGAAAATGCTGACTGCTTGGCGTGCCAAGGTTAGCGAACGCTGGGTGTCAGAGTCTTGTTGGTCTACACAGTCCAACACGCAAATTTCGTTGTGATTGTTATCCGTGGTGGTTTACGCCCAAATCACTGGCCCAGGTTTTTTGTACCAACCCTCCACCTGCGGCCCGAGCGAGGCTTCGATGCGTGCGCGCTTGATTTTCATCGTGGGTGTTAGGTAGCCGTTGTCGATGTTCCATGGATCGCGCGCCACCACAATCATGCGAATGGTTTCGTAGTCGGGAAGATCGCGATTGACCTCCTTCAACAGTTCACCCAGCTCGGCCGTCACCTTTTCTTTGACGGCGGGGTCCGCGAGGGTGGGTCGGATGTTGTCGGCGAGCACCACCACCGCGTAAGGCGCTTGTTGACCGACGCCCGACACCATTGACATTTCGATCATCGGGTTGGCGTTGATCGTGTTTTCAATCGGGGCGGGCGCAACATATTTGCCTTTGCCCGTCTTGAACAATTCCTTCTTGCGCCCCGTGAGTTTCAGCATGCCGTCTGCGCGCAGTTCACCCAGATCGCCGGTGCGAAAAAATCCGTCCTCGGTGAAGCTCTCGGCGTCTAGCTCGGGCTGTTTGTAATAGCCGGCAAGTTGCCCTGGGGATTTGACTAACACTTCACCGTCGTCGCTAATGCGAACCTTGACGCCGGGCAACGGAGAGCCGACATAGCCCGGGGCATGCAGCGCGATCGAAGATGTGCACGAATACGCGAAATCCTCAGTCATGCCGTAACCCTCAACCAGATTGAGCCCAAGTTTTCGGTACCAGGCAATGAGTGGCGCAGGAATTGGTGCCGAGCCGCTGCCCGCATGTTTCACTGATTCGAGACCGAGTCCAGTGAGGATCTTGCGGCCAACAATGTTGCGGACAATCGGGATCGAGAGCAACAGGTTGAGCTTCTTCTGCGGCATTTTCTGGAATACGCCCTGCTGGAATTTGAGCCACAGCCGGGGCACAGAGACAAATATGGTCGGACGCGCGCGCTGCAAGTCTTTCACGAAAGTGTCCAGCGTCTCGGCGAAAAAAATGTGACCCTTACCTTCCACGATGGAGCCACACTCAACCCAGGCGCGCTCCATGACATGCGCCAGGGGCAGGTAGGACAGTATTCGAATTTGCTCGGTGGGTCCGATGGCGTCGCGCATGTTGCCGACAACGCCTTCGGCCGATCGCGTAATGCGGTCAAAGCGATGCATCACGCCCTTGGGCGTGCCGGTCGAGCCCGAGGTATACATCATCATTGCGATATCTTCTGCCGCACGCGATGGTTTGCCTCCGATGGGTTCGGCGTTGGCCGTGATGCTGTCCCATCCCGAAAAGGCGGAGCGGGCGGACGCTGGGGCCAACGGAAAGGCGATGCAGGGCAAGCCAGCGGGTACTGCACTTACCTGATGCTCCCAAGTATCCAGTTTGCCTACGAAGAGAAGGCTCGCTTCGCTGTGCCTAAGCACGTAACCCACGGTGTCAGCCGTCTCGGTCGGAAAGATCGCGACCGTGGTGCAGCCGGCCATCCAGATGGCCAGTTCTGCCATGAAAAAGTGTGCGCAGTTTTTGCTGAGAATCGCGATGCGCGCGCCGGGTGCGAGCCCCAGACTTTTCAGATGCGTCGCCATGCGGCGCGCCTGATCCATCGTTTGCTGCCAGGTGTAATCGGTTACCGAGCCATCTGCAGGCTGTGTCAACCAGAGGTGATTTGGTTGCGTGGACTCGTGCTCATAGGCGTAATCGAGAATAAGTTTGCTGTTGTTTGTGTTTTCCATAGTTCCTCCTCTTGGCTCTGTTGGTTGTTGGTGCAGTGACTATTGACGTTGCTGTGCAAAGCGTTGCTGCTTCAAGGCTGCTACCTCTTCAAGCAGATCGACCACCAGCGCCGCAACTTCCGCGTTGGCGTCGAACGTTCTCTCAATACTGGCTAATCGGCGCGCGCGAATTAGCGCGGTGCTAGCGAAACGCCAGTCGGCGGCATCTGCGCGCGAGATTGCGGCATTGACCGCGCCGTCGGTGCGCTCGAGCTGTCCATCTTCAACGTGTTGCACAACCCAGGTGTATTCAACCGAGCAGGCATTAGCCAGCTCGACAATCGTGAGCGTGGTTTCATCGATGAGCACGCCGGAAACGATTCTGTCGTCATTCGTATTCATCCTTATGCTCCCTTCGTCGTGTTGGCCGCAACACGTGGATTGAACGGCATTTCGCGTGCCATGGTTTCGTAAACGGCGCGCGCTGCGTCGGTGTCAGCCGGAGGCAACACGACAGAGATTTCAAGATACAGGTCGCCCGGTGTTTCTCCGGGAATACCGCGACCTTTCAGACGCAGCTTGCGCCCCGCCTGCGAATCTGGTGGCACCTTCACTTGCACATTTCCAGAAGGCGTCGGCATTTCAATCGTGGCACCCAGTGCAGCTTCCCAGGGCGTAAGCGGCATGATGGCCGTCACATCGCGACCGTCAATGCGGTAGCGCGGGTCGGCGGCGAAGCTAATTTCTAAAAACAGATCGCCCGACGGTCCACCGCCGAAGCCCGCGCTGCCCTGTCCGGCGAGACGAATGTGCTGGCCTTCTTTCAGCCCCTTCGGAATGTTGACGTTTAACGTGCGCTCGTCGGTGACCACGTGCCCCGAATCGTCCAACCGTGCGGCACGCAGGTTAATCGCCCGCGTAGCCCCGGTGTAGGCATCGGCTAAATCGATCACTACTTTGGCATGATGGTCCTCACCGCGCATCTGCTGCTCACCCGCGCCGCGCGTTCTCCGCCCGCCCGCCCGTCCCCCAGCGTTCCCGCCCGGACCGCCAGCGGCACCGCCAAACATGCTGGAGAAGAAATCGCTGAATCGCGCCGCCTCGTCCGCGCTCATACCGTCGCCAGAATACTCGTTGCCCGCATTCCAATCCGGCGGTGGACGGAAATCCTGCCCGGCGCGATGTCCCTGTCCACCCGCTGCCAGACGGTCGTACGCGGCACGTTTCTCGGGGTCGGAGAGCACGGTGTTGGCTTCGTTAAGCTCGGTCATGCGGGCCGCTGCATCGGGCTCTTTGCTCACGTCCGGGTGATATTTACGCGCAAGCTTACGAAACGCCTTTTTGATCTCGTCGGCATCGGCCGTTTTGCTGACGCCGAGAATCTGGTAGTAGTCCCTGAACTCCATGCCGATGGACTCCTGAAAGCTTTGTGATGACTGTGCCATTTTGCACTCATGGCGCGTATTGCGTCTGAGCGATGTCAAACACAAGCTATTCTTTAGCGGTCTTTTTAGTCTTCCACTATTTGCGCCATGCCTGTAACTACCCACGCTATTCCCGGACTCATTCTCAAATCGCATCGGTTTGACCTGCCGCTGGACTATGCGAACCCGTCAAAAACGATCAGTGTTTTTGCCCGCGAACTGATCGCGCCGGGTAAGGAGCACGCGGACCTGCCGTATCTCGTGTTCTTTCAGGGCGGGCCCGGATCGGGCGCTCCGAGACCTGGTGGCGCTACTGGCTGGATAAAGCGGGCACTTACGGAGTTTCGCGTGTTGCTGCTGGATCAACGCGGTACGGGAGCCTCTACGCCGACCACGGCGCAGACTTTGCGCCATCTCGGTACGCCTGAGGCGCAAGCCGAATACCTGCAATACTTTCGAGCCGACAACATCGTGCGCGACGCCGAAGCGATCCGTAAAGTGCTGATCGGCGAAAAGCAATGGAGCATTCTCGGGCAAAGCTTCGGCGGATTCTGTGCGATGAATTACTTGTCGAGTTCACCTGAAGGTTTGAAAGAAGTGCTCATCACGGGCGGCATTCCCTCGCTCACGGCCACGGCAGACGATGTGTATCGCGCAACCTATCCGCGCGTGATTGCGAAGAACCGCCGCTACTACGAGCGCTACCCAGACGACGTGCAGCGCGTTCGCGAAATCGTTCAATATCTGTCGGAAAACGATGTGCACATGCCGAGCGGCGGTCGTCTCACTGTGCAACGCTTCTTACAACTAGGCTTGTCGTTTGGCATGAGTGACGGCTTTGAGGCGGTGCATTATTTGATTGAAGAAGCATTCGTTGATTCGCCGGATGGTCGCGAGTTGAACTGGAATTTCCTCTCTGGTGTCGAGCATGCGCAATCCTTCGACACGCACCCGATTTACACCTTGCTGCAGGAGGCGTGCTACACGCAAGCCAGTGCGAGCGATTGGTCAGCCGAGCGTCTGCTGGTTGAATTTCCCGAGTTCAAACATGGGGCACAAGGGCCTGTGCTGTTTACGGGTGAGATGGTTTATCCATGGATGATGGACGTGTATCCGCAGCTGCTGCCACTGAAAGCTGCAGCAGACATTCTCGCCAAAAAAACGGATTGGCCCATACTCTATGAGGTCGAGCGTTTACGCAAAAATCGAGTGCCAGTTGCTGCGGCGGTCTACTACGACGACATGTACGTACATCGCGAATTCTCGGAAGCGACTGCGCAAATCGTACCCAACATGAAACTGTGGGTCACCAACGAATATGAGCACAATGGCCTGCGCGCCGATGGCGAGGCCATCGTGGATCGGCTGCTCAAAATGGCGCGCGGCGATTTGTAGGGCTTGCGCTCCTTTCGATCTATTAACCAGTATGACTAAAAGTACACCAATCATGCGCTCTCAATTTCACAGTCTCAAACACCTCGTATCCTGCACCGCGCTCAGCCTCGCCGTGTTCGCCGGGCACAGCGTCGCCCAGACGCCCACAGCCGACAAGCGTCCCACGTTGTCGAATGCAACGGTCGGCAAGGCGCGGGCAACCTTGGTTGCCGAGGGGCTGGAATCGCCCTGGGCGATGGCCTGGCTGCCACCGATTGCGGGCAGCACGTCTCCGCGCGCGCTAGTGACTGAACGTGCGGGTCGGATGCGCATCGTCACGATGGACGGTAAAGTCGGTGAACCGTTGAAGGGCGTGCCGAAGGTGCATGCGGTCAATCAAGGGGGCTTGCTGGACGTCGTGCTGTCGCCGCAGTTCGCAAGCAATCGCACGATTTTCTTTTCTTATGCCGAGCCCTCAAACGACGGCGCACGTACCGTCGTCGCTCGTGCCGAGTTACGCGATGATGGCCTGCAAAATGTGACGGTAATTTTTGGGCAGAAAGATCGCGTTAGTGGCGGTCATCACTTCGGCTCGCGCATCGCTATCGCAAACGACGGGACGCTATTCATCACCACCGGTGAGCGCTACAGCGAAAAGGCGAGGGCGCAATCGCTTGACTCGCATCTCGGCAAAGTGATTCACATTACCGCTACCGGTGAAATTCCGGCTGACAATCCGTACGCCAAAACCACGAATGGACTCAAGGAAATCTGGAGCTACGGACACCGCAATATGCAAGGGGCAGCCATTAACCCCACGACGGGTGCGTTGTGGACGCATGAACATGGCCCGCGTGGCGGCGACGAATTGAACATTCCGCGCGCCGGAAAAAATTACGGCTGGCCGATCATCGGCTACGGCATCGACTACTCCGGCGCGAAGCTGCACGACAGCGCAACGAAGGACGGTATGGAGCAACCGATCCACTACTGGGTGCCGTCCATCGCGCCCTCTGGCATGGCGTTCTATACCTCAACAAAGTTTCCGGAATGGAAAAATTCGCTGTTCATCGGAGCCCTTGCGGGGCAACACCTCGCGCGCCTCACGCTCAACGGTGATCGCGTGGTCGCAGAAGAAAAATTGCTCACCGATTTAGGCCAACGCATCCGCGATGTGCGGCAGGGACCCGACGGATTTATTTATGTGCTCACCGACGACAGAAACGGAAAGTTGCTTCGCGTCGCGCCCAACTGATACGCCATGACCATCGAACACTTCGATGTACTCATCATCGGTGCAGGTCTGTCCGGCATCGGCGCTGCGCACCACCTGCAAAAGCGCTGCCCGAATCAGCGCTATGCGATTCTTGAAGGTCGCGACAGCATCGGCGGAACCTGGGACTTGTTTCGCTATCCTGGCGTTCGCTCGGACTCCGATATGTACACGCTCGGCTACTCGTTTAGGCCATGGGAGCAGCCGAAAGCTATCGCCGACGGACCGTCAATTCTCAAGTACGTGCAGGACGCCGCGCATGAGGGCGGCATTGATAGGCACATCCGGTTCGGTCATCAAGTCAAGCACGCATCGTGGGCGACGGCTGATGCACGATGGACGATTGAGGCAGAGATGGGCGAGGCGAAAACGCCGGTTCGCCTCAGCTGCAATTTTCTCTTCATGTGCTCCGGCTACTACAGCTACGAGGCAGGCTACACGCCGGATTTTCCCGGCATAGAGAAATTCGCCGGACGCGTCGTGCATCCGCAAAAGTGGACGGACGACATCGAATACGCCGATAAGCGCGTGGTCGTGATCGGCAGCGGTGCCACGGCAGTCACGCTGTTGCCTGAAATCGCAAAGAGGGCCGCGCATGTGACCATGCTGCAACGCTCTCCCACGTACGTCGTCGCGCGACCGTCCGAGGATGCCATGGCCAACTGGCTGCGTCGCAATGTTTCGTCGAAGCTTGCCTACACCGTCACGCGCTGGAAACGCGTGTTGCTCGGCATGTATATTTTTCGGCTGAGCCGCCAGAAGCCCGAGAAAGTGAAGCGATTGCTGCTCGGCGGCGTGCGCATGGCGCTGGGGCCGGATTACGACGTCAACAAGCATTTCCTGCCGCGCTACAACCCGTGGCAACAGCGGCTCTGTCTGGTGCCAGACGGCGATTTTTTTCACGCGATTAAATCAGGCGGTGCGTCAGTCGTGACCGATCAAATCGAAGCCTTCACCGATACTGGAATCACGCTTGCATCCGGCGAACACCTGGTTGCCGATCTCGTCATCACCGCCACCGGGCTCAACTTGCAAGTGCTCGGCGGACTGCAGCTCACGGTTGACGGACAAGCCGTTGATCTCGCGAAAACGCTCAGCTACAAGGGCCTTATGTTCAGTGGCGTGCCGAATCTAGCGTCATCGTTCGGCTACACCAATGCGTCATGGACGCTCAAGTGTGACCTCACCTGTGAATACGTTTGTCGCCTGTTGAACTATATGAAAAAGCGTGGCATCACGCACTGCACGCCACGCAACACCGACACCAGCATCACGCCAGAACCGTGGGTTGATTTTTCGTCAAGTTATTTTCAGCGTTCTATGCATTTGTTCCCGAAGCAGGGCTCACGCATGCCCTGGAAGCTCTACCAAAATTATCCGCGCGACATCATGCTGTTGCGCTACGGTAAGGTCAACGACGGGGTGCTGGAGTTTTGTCGGCCGCGATGACTGCGCTCGTCGCGAGCGGTGAGCCGTGAGCAGCGAAGCGTGAGCGCTTGACGTCAGCTCACAGCTTGCTAACAGTCTCCGAAATTCGCCTTGACCCACGCAGCATCGTGATAGGTGTTCAGGTAGCGCTCGCCTGCATCACAGATGAGCGATGTGATCGATCCGCTTTCGCCGCGACTTTTCATTGCCTCGGCGAGCTGCAATACGGCGAAAAAATTGGTTCCCGTGCTCGGTCCCACCTTGCGCCCCAAAAGCGCGGAAAGTTCGCGCATGGCGGCGATCGATTGCACGTTTTCGACGCACACCATGTGATCCACCAACGTGCGAATGAAGCTCGGCTCAACCTGCGGCCGACCGATGCCTTCAATGCGTGATCCATCCGAGCAGAGCGCGGTGTCGCCGCTCTGCCAGTAAGGCATGAACACGGAGCCTTTCGGATCGGCGACGCAGAGCATAGTTCTGTGCTGGTGATAGCGCACATAGCGACCGATGGTCGCGCTAGTGCCGCCGGTGCCTGCGCCGACCACAATCCAGCGCGGGATCGGGTGCCGCTCGCGCGCCATTTGCGCGTACAGGCTCTCTACGATGTTGTTGTTGCCGCGCCAGTCGGTGGCGCGCTCGGCGTAGGTGAACTGATCCATGTAGTGGCCATCGGTTTCGGCAACGAGCTGCTTCGATGCGTCGTACACGTCAGCCGCCTTTGCGACGAAATGGCATCGCGCACCGTAGAACTCGATCTGAGCGATTTTTTCGGCGGACGTGCTCTTCGGCATCACCGCAATGAACGGCAAGCCGAGCAGGCGAGCGAAATACGCTTCTGACACAGCCGTAGATCCGCTCGATGCTTCGATGACCGTTTGCCCCTCGCCAATCCAGCCGTTGCATAGCGCATAGAGAAACAGCGAACGCGCCAGCCGATGCTTCAGGCTTCCAGTCGGGTGGGTGGACTCGTCCTTGAAATAAAAATCGATGTCCGCGTCGTTGAATCGTTTGATCGGCAACGCAATCAGATGCGTGTCCGCCGAGCGCTGAAAATCTGATTCGATTTGCGCTATGGCCCAGTGCAGCCACGGCGTAGCGGCGGATGCGTCTTGTGTGCTGTGTGGATTGGTGGTCATCGTCGCGTCTTGAGCATTGGGGCGGGCGTCCCGGTCGGGCGCCACGCGCTTGGGATGGATAGCAATTGTTTCAGCGACGCATCGCCATGGTTGACAATCGAACACGTCTGACAATGCCAGTTGGGTCGATGGGTGTCAGGTATTGTGTACGAAGACGCGCAAACGTTGGGGAGCTGACGCCCAGGCGTGGACTCCTGCCACTCACCGCTAGCCTGATCGCCAGAATTTCCACCAGGCGTCCGCCGCCGTCGCGGAAATGAAATCACCTGTGTTGGCGTCGATCATCACGTAAATCGAATCGCTATCCGCGATCTGACCTTCGCCGTCTTTTGTTCGGTACGGACGCAGATAGCTGACGCCCCACACGGCTCGAGTAGATCGAAATTCAAATTTGTATTGCCGCATGGACGTGCGCAGATGGACGCTCGGGACGTAGCCTTTTGCCAGCAGTTCGCTGCCACCGTGCAGAGCCGCGACGGCAAGCACCTGTTTCAGGTCGGTAACAAACTTGGGTTTTAAGTCTGGCACATAACGCACCTGTCCGCTGGGGCCGTCCTGACACGAAATCATGCCTCTGTCGACATAGAACGTAACGGCGTGTGCTGTACCAGCAGACAGGTATTCGATGTTCCAGCGTCTTGATCGTCCCTCGCTATCGACGTTTCCGAAAGAATGCCCCGCTTTCACGAGCCTGGCATCCGTGCGCCAGGCGGCGGCGCGTGACGCAATCGCGGCGTACGCAGCAGGGAAGTCGATCAGGGCCTGCTGGCTAATGCGTAGCGGTTCTCCGTTGCAGGCATCCGTAGCTGGTTGCGCATGAGCAATGCGCGGAATGAGCACCAGCAGGGACAGGCAAACTGCACGCTGTTGCCACCGCCCAAGCTGACCGTGATTGCCGCCGCGAAGGTTCACTTTTGGCAGCTCAGGCCGGCTGCCGCTTCCCTCATCGGCAGGGTCACGTTAAACGCTAGATCCCAGGTGTAGGGCCGCCCGTCGCTTGACCGACTTCCGGTAATGCGGCCGGTCAGCTTGCCGCCTGCCTTGATGTCGCCAGACATACTCTCGATCTTGAAATCTCTCGGCGCTTTGATTGCCCATTGGGCGCTGGCCAGCGGCGACTTCGCGTGGTTGAGACCAAGATCAATTGAATTGATCGCATCGGCGACGGCTGCCGATTCGCCGCCGCCAGGACAGAAACCAACGAGCAACATGGTGCGCTGCGCGCCGTTGCTGACCGAATCGGCATAGGCACTGAGCTGGAAATTATCTGTTTCTTCCTTCGTGATCGGGCTCGCGTTAAACCAGATCGTCACGCTGCGTTGGTCTGGATAGACGGCGGCCGTGCAATGGCTGACGGCAAACTGCTCACCGGCCATGACGCCAGTTGCGGAACAAGTGTTCTGCGCCAGCGAAGGCGAGCTAGCAATGACAACAAGCGAAAAAAAAGCAATCGCGCCGAGCCGCAACCCCGCATCACGGCAGGTCACATTGATGGTGCGAGGAAACATGGTAGACGCCTCCCAGTTGGCTAACAGCCGAAGTCTAGTGGGTTTGTGCAGCGTGGTGAATATTTGCTCAGCTCGAACGTTCAGCCTCGTAAAATATTAACGTGAGAATCCTCAGTGTGTCCAAGTACCTGTTAGCCGCCATCGTGTACGTCACGCTCGTTTTCGGAGCCGGGTTTCTACTGGGTTTGATCAGGGTTCCTTTCGTCGCTACCCGTATCGGCGAGCGCTACGCTGAACTCGCCGAGATGCCGCTCATGTTCCTGGCAATTTACTTCTCTTCGCGCTTCGTGCGCCGCAAATACGGACAGAACACAGATTCGGTAGGGCTAGTTGCGATTGGCGTTATCGCTTTGCTTCTCCTGGTTGGCGCAGAATTGCTTCTGGCGGGGTTGCTGGCGGGACGCGGCATCGGCGAATACATCTCGAGCAGAGATCCAGTATCTGGCAGCGTTTATCTGTTGATGCTCCTGGTCTTCGCCGCGATGCCCTGGCTTCAGGCTCAGTGGTCGCGTCCTCCGCTCGTACCTTAGAGCGCGCAGCATGGACCTCACAGAACTTCCGCCGTCTCCGATTCCCGGGCTCAATGTCGTCGAGCTCACACACGTCCACGTTGGAGCACTGCAGCGGTTTTTTGAGAACAACAGCGAGTACAGCATCGCCGTGAACGGCGAGCCGCCTGGACCGAATGAAGCCCACGATGAGATTCATGGAGAGCTTCCCGAAGGCTGGAGCTTCACCAGGAAGTGGCTCATCGGCTATGTGGATTCGGGCGGTGTCATGGTAGCGATGGCTGATGTGGTGTCAGACCTGCTGGCGCCCACCGTCTGGCACATTGGCCTGTTCATGGTCGCAACCGAACGTCACGGTGATGGTAGTAGTCAAAAAATCTATCGTGGCCTCGAAGCTTGGGCGCGCGCCAGCGGAGCGTCGTGGCTGCGCCTCGGTGTGGTGCAGGGAAATGTCAAGGCGGAGCGGTTTTGGCAGAAGCTCGGCTTCATCGAGGTCCGCATACGCCGCGACGTAGCGATGGGGCGCTTGACGAATACGATTCGGGCCATGTTCAAACCGCTTCGTGGCGGTACGCTGGAGCAGTATCTTGACCTCGTCGAGCGCGACCGGCCGGACGCCGAAAGTGCGCCTCTGCCGCCATCGCCCGGTTAGGTCAAGGCACCCTTGAATCTCAGAACGAAACCGCTAATACGAGTGCTCCCCAAGCAATGATCGCCCCCATCGAACGCGCTCCCCAACTCTACGCCCGCGTAGCAGGCATCCTGTATCTCGCCATCATCCTGCTTGGCCTCTTCGGCGAGGTCTACGTACGCGGCACGCTCGTGGTCGCGCGCGATGCAGCAGTGACTTTCGGCAACATCGCCCATTCGAAGTTACTTTGGAGTGCAGGCATTGTTGGCGACCTGCTGATGCACGTTCTGGACGTGCCGGTGATCTGGATGCTCTACCTGTTGTTGCTGCCCGTGAGTAAGCCGCTGGCGCAGTTGGCGACACTGTTCAACATCGTTCAGACGGCGGTGCTGGTAGCGAACAAGATGACGCTGCTGGTTCCGTTGTTTCTGTTGGGTAGTGGCACCTACCTGAATGTACTTTCGGCGCAGCAACTGCAAGCTTTATCGTATCTTGCGATCGGCGCGCATGACTACGGATTCGGCATCGGGCTGATCTTTTTCGGGTTCGCGTGTCTGGTTCGCGGCTATATGATTTTCAGGTCGGGTTATTTTCCCAAAGCGCTGGGTCTGATGTTGCTGATCGCGGGACTCTGTTATCTGATCAACAGTTTTGCATTGCTGCTCGCGCCGTCATTGGCCGCGCTAATTTTCCCTGGCGTTTTGATGCCCGCTTTCGTGGGGGAGTTGTCGCTGAGCTTGTGGCTCGTTTTCAAAGGGGTGAACGTCAAGCTATGGAAGGAGCAGGTAGCGTCGTAGGTGACGCACTCGTCATCCGCCTAACTTTCCTGATTTGGGTTTAATGCAGCTTACAGCTGCGCCACACCAGCGCGCACTACGCAAAAATACGCAGATGCCCACCACCTCCAAGCATCGCCTCGCGCTTGCACTCATTTTCATTACGCCCGCGCTGTGGGCTGTGAACTACCTGGTGGCTCGCAGAGCGCCTGGTGTGATCGCGCCGCATGCGCTGGCGTTGCTGCGCTGGTTGATCGCGAGCGTGCTCTTTAGCCTCGGTCATTGGGGTGAAATCTGGGAGGCGCGCGCCGTGATTGGTCGCGAGTGGAAGCGATATCTGGTGCTCGGCGCGCTCGGTATGTGGATTTGTGGCGCGTGGGTCTACATCGGAGGGCGCACGACGGCGGCGATCAATATTTCGCTGATCTACAGCATGTCGCCGGTGCTCATCGTGCTTGCGGCCGCGTTGTGGCTCAAGGAACGTATTAGCGTAACGCAGAGCTTTGGCGTGGCGCTCGCACTGGCGGGCGTGCTGCATGTCGTATTCAAAGGCGAATGGACGACGCTTGGCAGTGTGAAGCTGGTACCGGGCGACGGCTGGATCGTCGGCGCAACTATTGCGTGGGCGACGTATTCGCTGTTGTTACGCAAATGGCCGAGTCTGTTGAACCCGAGTGCTCGACTCTCAGTGATCGCGATGGCCGGCGTGCTCGTCATGCTGCCGTTCGCGATCTTTGAGGCCACGAACAATCCGTTGCCCGTATTGACGCTGAAGGGGTTTGGTCTGGTACTCGCCGTTGCAATTTTTCCTGGCTATGGTGCTTATCTCGCGTACTCGGTTATGCAACGCGACCTTGGCGTCGCGCGGGTCGGTGTCGTGCTGTATCTCGGGCCGATTTATGCCGCCGTCATCGCGTGGTTGGTGCTCGGTGAGGCGCTGCACGTCTATCACGCGTGGGCGATGGCGATGGTGCTGCCCGGGATATATCTGGTGAACCGGAAGCGTGGCGCCTGAATGCGATGATGGGCCATTCGCCGACGGCTCAGCGTCGTTCTGTCCTACGGTGTCAAACACCCTGCGTGCGACATACTCATGCGGCACTAGTCAAGGCGGTTTGATTTGCAATCGGAACGCGGAAGCCACTGCACAGACGCGCTTGAAAGCGCAGTTTTGCACGGGGTCTCGCTGTCGGCAAGGTATGCGCATTTGGCATCTGGCTGCTGGCAATGTCAGCGAGATCAGCGGCACCTGCGTTGACGTGTAGGGGACAACCGCAATTGTGCCCTGCGTGCGCCGTTCTGCCCCAATACGTCCTCGTCCCAATCAGGAAATTTTTATGCAACGACTGTTCACTCACCCACGCGGATTTGCCGCAATGCTCGTGCGTGTGGTCGCCGCCGCATTGGCGCTGATTTTGGCAGGTTTAGCCATGGCCGATCCGCCGATGCGTGTCGCCCGACTGGGTTACCTCTCGGGCGAGGTCACGTTTTCGCCTGCGGGTGAAAACGATTGGGTATCTGGCACGCTAAATCGGCCCTTGATAACGGGTGATCGCCTGTGGACGGATCGGAATGCACGCGTCGAGCTACAGATCGGCAACGCGGCGGTTCGCCTTGCAGCGGGCACGTTGTTCACGCTGACTAATCTGGATGATGAGATCGCACAGATGCATTTGCAACAGGGCACTTTGCTGCTGCGAGTGCGTCGGGTGGATCGCGATCAGGTCATTGAAGTGGACACGCCCAATCTCGCGCTCGTGATCAGCCAGCCGGGCGAATATCGCATCAGCGTGAATGCCGACGCTGACTCTACCGAGGTGATTACACGCAGTGGTCGCGCGGACGTCTATGACGAAGATGTCAACTATAGCGTTGTATCCGGCCGTGGTTATCGATTCTTCGGTGCCGGCCTCAGTGACTATGATGTCATTGCAAACCCACGCCGCGACGAGTTTGAACGTTGGGCGCAAGCGCGTGATCGTGGCTATGACGCGTCGATTTCTGCGCGCTATGTTTCGCGCGATGTCATCGGCTATCAGGATCTGGATCAGTATGGCAGCTGGTCGTCCGTTCCCGACTATGGCAATGTCTGGATGCCAACGCGCGTCTCTGCCGACTGGGCACCGTACCGCGATGGGCACTGGTCGTGGATTGAGCCGTGGGGCTGGACGTGGGTTGATGATCAGCCGTGGGGCTTTACCGTTTCGCACTACGGTCGCTGGACTAATACGCAGCGCGGCTGGGCTTGGGTGCCAGGCCCGATCACAGCGCGTCCGGTGTATGCGCCTGCGTTGGTGGCCTTTATCGGAGGCAGTAATTTTCAGATTAGCACGTCCAACGGCAGCGGCAATGTCGGCGCAGTCGGCTGGTTTCCGCTCGGCCCGCGTGAGGTGTATCGCCCTGCTTACGCCGTCAGCCGCAACTATTTCACCAACGTGAACGTCAGCAACACGGTGATTAACAACACGATCATCGTTAACAACTACAACAACCGGAACGCGCCAATGGGCAACGACGCGTTCTATGCAAACCGCGCTGTACGCGGCGCAATTGTTACGGTGCCGACGTCGGCGTTCGTGCAGTCTCAGCCCGTTGCACGGGCTCAGTTGCGAGTGTCGGAAGCCGCTCTGACACGCGCGCCGGTGAACGTGTTCGCCACGGTCGCTCCGCAGCGAATTAGTGTGCTCGGTGCCGCGCAAGAACGGCAGAAGCCGCCGCACTTGGTTGAGCGCCGCGTCGTCGCGCAAAGTATGCCGCCCGCTGCGGTGGTCGGTTTCGCGGTCAGAGAGCGCGCACTGGTGGCCAATCCGGGCAAACCGGTTGATGCGGCTGCACTCGCAGCCCTCAGGCCTGCCGCGCCGCCAGCTGCAACCGCGCCGTCGCGAGGAAACAACCTGAAACCGGGCAGCGTCGCCCAGCCGATGCCAGGCTCGCCCGTAGTACGTCCAAACGTTGAAATCGTGCAGCCGCGTGCTGTCGGGCAGGCAGCGGTCGCACCACCGCCGCAGCCTCCGTCTAGGCCTGCTGGCGACCGCCGCGTTAGCCCGGGTCCGCTGCCAGTCACTACGCCAGCGCCGCGTGATCCGAATCCCGTGGTCGCACCTGCTCAGGGGACGCCATCCGTTCGTCCAACTGTGCCTGCGCCGCAGGAACCTGCTAGGCCCGGTGTGCGACCGCCTGAGCAGCGCGGTCAGCCCGTGATTGAAGCGCCGATCCGTGGCATTCCGCCCGTGCCGGTTCAAACACCCACGGCGCCTAATCTGCCGACGCCACCCAAGCCCGTGCAGCCAGTAGCGCCCGCTCCGGTCGTGCAACCGCCCGCTCCGCGCGGCACTGGCGCGATGCCACCACAACTGCCACCCGGTGAACTACGTAACCCACCGCGTGAGCAGCGCGAAGCACCGAACCGTCCGCCGACGATTCAGCCAGCACCCGCTGCGCCTGTCCGCGTTGCGCCCGCCGTAGTTCAACCGGTTCGACCACCTGTCGTCGCGCCGACTGAGCGCGCTCCGATGGAGCGTGCTCCCAACGAGCCGCAGCGCGCACGACCTGAGCGCCCAGAGGCGGTAAGGCCAACACCGGCGCTACCCGTTGCGCCTCCGGTGGTTCGCGCACCAGAACCCGTCAGAGCCGTGACGCCACCGCCGAAACCCGAAGTGTCGGAGCAGAAGCCGCGCGTCGTAGTCGAAAAGAGAGACGACAAACGCGTTGAACGCGTTGAGAAGAAGGACGAGAAGCAAGACAAAGACGATGAAGAAAAGAAGCGGAAGTAGGCTAAATTATTGAAGCAACATTTGCTTGTAAGGCTTATTGCATAGGGGCTGAATGTCGTTTATGCAATAAGTCGAGTTTAAGTAAATTTCATGTTCAGCCCCTTTGTAATATAGCTTTCAGCTAAAAGCTGATAACAATTATTTGAGCAAGTCCGGTTACGCCGCCGCGAAATCGAAGCGTAAACTTATTCCCAAATCTAATTGACCAAGGTAGGGGGAAGCGTGAGCGAGAGAAAAGTTGCGGTTGTCACGGGTTCGGCAACCGGAGTCGGCGCGGCCACTGCGCTGGGTTTGGCGCAACGCGGCTACAACGTATTGATCAATTATTCGAAGAGCGAAAGCGAAGCGCGTGCGTCAGACGCCGCTTGTCGTGACGCGGGCGCTGACACGCTGCTAATGCGTGGCGATGTCGCTGACGACGTTGACTGTAAAGCGATGGTTCAAGCTGTGGTCGACAAGTGGGGGCGACTCGATGCGCTAGTGAATAACGCTGGCATCAGCACCTTCACCGGTGCCGCAAACTGGGATGTGCTCGACACCGAAATATTCAACCGCATCTACGGCGTCAACACGATTGGCACCTTCCAGATGGTGCGCGCCGCCGTTCCGCATTTGAAGAAATCTGCGAATGCATCCATCGTCAACGTGTCGTCCATTGCGGGCGCGTTGGGCATCGGATCGGCGGTTCCGTACATCGCGTCAAAAGGCGCGGTTAACGCGATGACGCTCTATCTCGCACGCGAACTTGCGCCTGAGATTCGTGTCAATGCGGTTTGTCCCGGTCTCATCACCTCGCGCTGGTTTGTCGACGGCATCGGGCAAGCAGGGTTTGAAAAAGTCAAAGCAGGTTACGAGCATGGCACGCCGCTAGCCCGCGCTTGTACCCCGGAAGACGTCGCCGATGCGATCATCTGGTTGATCGATGGCGCACGCACAATCACCGGTGAATTGATGCTGCTCGATTCCGGGATTCACCTTGGCAAAGCGGTGCGCATTCCGCCAGCGATGCAGTCCTGAGTCGGGCAGCGCAGATCAGGCGTTTTGCCTGACCGCCTCTACGCCTGCAACCAGTTTTTCAAATCAGCCTTGAGTTTGAGCAAATCGTCGGTGCGGGTGTACATCATGTGCCCCGCCTCGTAGTAATGGTGCGTGATGCGAGCCATTACTTCAGGCGTGAGGTCGAGCCGTGAAAGCGACCAGTCGCTCGCGGAATAGGGCGTGCCAAGGTCGTAATAGCCACTGGCAACCAGCACGCGCAAGTGCGGATTTCGACGCAAAGCGCGGGCCAGTGAATTGCTGGTTGACGTGTAGCTGTTGCCCTTGGATTCGCCTTGCAGCCAGTTCCACTCCTTGTGCGCAATGTCCGAGAACACGGCGTACTTCTGGTCAGTCGAAATGCCAAGCGCCGACTGAAAATACGCGTTGGCCGCCATCGTGTACGGACCCACCAGCGCTTCGAGGCCCGGATCAAAATCCCACGCGCGAGATTTCTTTGCGCCCAGCGGGCCGGTCACGCGGGCTTCGAGTCGACCCACGATCTTTCCCTCGTCGCGCAGCAACTCTGAGAAGAAGGTTGCGTCTGAAACGCGTAAATCATTGTCCAAAATCACTTGTGCGGGCAAGCCGATCAATTCACTCAGCCGCTGCGCAATCTGTTTGCGTTTGGCCGCTGGTAGACGCGCACCGAGGTGCAGCGCGGACAAGTAGTCCGAGGTGACAAATTCTTCAGCTGCAAGCCGCGCAGCCGCACCTGACTTGGCTTGCGGGCCCGCGAGCTTGCCGTGGTACTGCGCAGTGGCCGCGAAACCCGGCACGTACAGTGCGTAAGCTAGATCGTTCTTTCCCTCGAAGTCTAGCGACTGGATATCCATCGCACAGCTCACCAGAATGACGCCAGCCAGCGCAATACCCAGATCCAAGAGTTTGTCGGCCAACGCCGCGCCGCGCGTCGTGCCGTAGCTTTCTCCGGCCAGATAAATCGGCGAGCCCCATCGCTTGGTGCGCGTCAAATGCGCGCGGATGCATTCGGCCAACGCATCCACGTCGCCCTCTACGCTGAACATTTTTTTGCGCGCTGCGTCACTCGCGGTGAGCGAATAACCGGTGTGTGGCGGATCAATAAACACCAGATCAAAATGCTCAAGCCATGTGTGTGGGTTGTCTTGCACGGCATAGGGCGGTGCTGACATGGTGCCGTCGTCATTGATGTTCAGACGCTTGGGGCCGAGCGCGCCCAAGTGCAGCCAGATCGAGGACGAACCGGGGCCGCCATTGAATGCGAACAGCAGCGGTCGAGTGGCCGGATCGAGCGGCACACCTTTGACTTGTTGCGTGTAGCTGGTCAAAAAAAGCGCGGCGTCCGCCTCACCTTTGTGGGTGTCGGACATATTCGCCAAGACGGGCACAAAACCAGCGCTCACGGCGTACGACAACGCTTTCTTGCCGATGTTGACGCTGCCCGTGCTGGTGGTCGGGGGAAGCTTGAGCAAACCCTCAACGCGCTCACGCATGCGCTTTTTTTCGTCGTCGGTGGTGGTGACAGTCGGCGCGGTCTTGTCGGCAGTCTCAGTCATGGGGCATTCCATTGAAAAACAGCGCGAAGTCTACTGCTTGCTGCCCTTCACGTCGGTCTGGTGCTCCGTTGCGTCGGCTGTTCGGCGCAAAGTTCAGGGCGCCCAGTGACTCACCCATGTCATCGCCAAAAGCGCAGGCTTAGCCGCGCGTCAACACCGCCTGCAGAAAGAGCCGCGTGCGATCTTCGACCGGATTGGTGAAGATGGTTTCCGGCGGGCCGGATTCAATGATGACGCCGCCATCCATCACCACGACCACGTCGCCGACTTCGCGCGCAAAATCCATCTCGTTGGTGACGACCATCATCGTCATCCCTTCGCTGGCGAGCAGTTTCATCACCTGAAGCACTTCGCCCACAAGCTCTGGGTCGAGCGCGGAGGTTGGCTCGTCAAACAGCATCAAGCGCGGCTTCATGGCGAGCGCTCGTGCGATGGCGACGCGCTGCTTTTGCCCGCCAGAGAGGCTAGCGGGCATGGCGTGCGCTTTCTCCGAAAGCCCTACTTTTTTGAGCAAAGCCAGTGCTTCGTTTTCGGCGTCAGCGCGTGACAAACCGCGCAGTTTGCGCGGCCCCAACGAGATATTTCCGAGCACCGATAAATGCGGGAAGAGGTTGAACGATTGAAACACCATGCCCACCTCTTGCCGCAGCAGATCAAGCTCGGCTTCGGGCAGGCGCTGACCGTTGTTGATCAGCATGCGTCCGCAGATTTCGACGCTGCCAGATTCGGGCACTTCAAGGCCGTTGCAACAGCGCAGAAATGTGCTCTTGCCCGATCCGCTCGGCCCGATCACCACGACCACTTGCGACGGTGCAACATCGAAATCAATTCCGCCCAACACCAAGTGATCGGCAAACGATTTGCGCAGTCCGCGAATGCGCACTAGCGGCGGAGCGGCAATCACGTCGCTCATTGCACCATGCCCCCTGCGCGCAGGCGCTTCTCGATGTGGCGCAGCGCAAGTGTCGTCGCGCCGGTCAATACAAAATACACCACCGCAATCGCCAGATACACCTCCAGCGAACGATACGACACGCTGATGATTTTTTGCCCTTCGTGCATCACATCATGGATCGTTAACAACGACACTAGCGCCGAATTTTTAATGAGCGCGATGAACTCATTGCCGAGCGGCGGAATCATGCGCACGACCGCCTGCGGCAGCACCACCGAGCGCATCGCTAAGCCAGAGGACATGCCGAGCGAGCGCGCGGCCTCCATCTGACCACGATCAACGGATTGAATCGCGCCGCGCACCACTTCTGACACATAAGCGCCCGAGTAAACGCCCAAACCAATCACGCCGCAAAAAAATGCCGGCCATAAGATACCGAACTGCGGCAGCCCAAAAAACAAAATGAAGAGCTGCACCAGGAGCGGAGTGCCGCGAATCACCGCGACATACGTCGTGCAAATACCGTACACAATGCGCCGCTCGGGTTTGAGCCGCCCCAGGCCAACCACGAGGCCCATAAAGCAGCCCAACAGCAGCGACACGGACGTGATCTCGACGGTCACCCACGCGCCGCGCAGTAGCTGCGGCAAGCCCGCCCAAACGGGCGAGAAATCAAGTTCCACTAAGCGCTCGCTTCAGTGTTTTCGCCGAGCCTATGCAGACGCAACGCGGCCTCGCAGCACTACTTTGCGTTCGATCCGCTAAACCACTTTTTCACCAGCGCAGCATAGGTGCCATCCGCCTTCACCTTGGCCAGCGCGCCGTTCATCGCCTTGGTCAAATCCGGCGTGTCCTTGCGCAGCGCCATGCCGTATTCCTCAGTCGTAAACTGTTGCGAGAGCACGCGCAGGCCCGGACGCGTGCGCACGTATTGCGCCGCTGCCGGTTTGCCGGTCACGGCTGCATCGGCGCGACCAATCTCCACCAGATTAAACATCTCCTGATTTTTTTCGACCTCAACGAGTTGCACTTTAGGGTGGTTTTTTTGCAAGTAGCTGACCGACTTTGTGCCCACCTGAACGGTCACTTTTTTGCCGTCAAGATCGGCGAGCGACTTGATCGCGGTGTTGCTGTCTTTGGTCATCGCGACCAAACCGCCAGCGAAGTACGAGTCGGTGAAGTCCACGACTTTTTTGCGCTCGTCCGTGATGTAAATCGCCGACACCGCCACGTCAAATCGCTTGGCAACAAGGCCCGGAATCAGCCCTTTGAAATCAATGTCCACCCACTCCACGCGCTTACCCATCGCCTTGCCCATCGCCTCAACGAGTTCAATATCAAACCCGGTGCGCTTGTCCTTCTCCACAAATTCCATCGGGGGAAACGTGGCATCCGTGCCCACGCGCAGCACGTTGTCCTGAGCCTGAGCAGACGTGCCAGAAAAGGCAAAAGCAAGCAAGGCAGACAGCAAAAATTGACGACGAAATTTCATGAATAGATCTCCGGGACAAGGGTCAGAAGGAATGGAAAAACTGGGAACGAGGCTAGCACACGGCGCAAGGTCGCTATGCACCAAATCCCGTTTTTTGAAGTGATCAACTTTTTCATTAAACCACCGTTGCATAGGGGCTGAGTATCAATTAGCTCAATAGTCGACTTTCGCAAATAATGGCATCTAGACCCTGCGTATATTGAATTTCAGCCAATAGTTGATGCCGTCCGTGGTTGCGATAGCACGCTAAGTCGTTTAACTACAGGAGCTACGTTTCATATCGCAAAACATCAACGACGAAATGTTCGATTGAGTCGCCCAATCCATCGTTCGTCCAGTATCGATAACCACCACGAGACACTCAACGTGAGCGCCGCAGTCAACACAAAGTTTGCGCCGAGAAATACGACCGGACCGTACGGCTGAGTTTCGATGAAAAACCAGCTTGAGAAACTCATGATGATCGGCGTATGCACCAAGTACAAAGCGAACGACACTTTGCCCAAACTTTGATTCCACCGTCGCGTTAATAGCGCGTTTAGTCCGCCTTGTGGTCCGAACGCCCAGATGAGAAGCACCGATCCAATCAGATAGGCGCCAAGTCTTGCATTCGGCTGCGCATTCCACGCATCGGGCAGCATCTGATAGGCGCCAAAATTTACGTAATAGCCCAATGCCCAAAGCGCCACGACGACGATTGCAGCGGAGAATCGTGAAGATAATTTCGGTAGCCGATGTTCGAAAATCGCAATCGCGAGACCTACCGCGAATGCTCCGTAATAGATGGAAGCCAGGAAAGCGATGCTCGCGATAAACAGCAATATCAACACGCGAAGCGGGCCATTCGAAATCAACGTCAATATCGCAGCTGACGCGAACACTAGAACACTGCCGACCAGCTCGTACCTTAGGGTCCACAAATTCGTGTTGTAGTAACCCTCACCGAACCAAAAGGTCCGCCAGCTTCCCTGGGCAAACCCATCCCATAGCGAGGGCTCGAACGCGGTTGGCAATTGAGCCCAGGCAAAAGTGCTCAGCCAAAGCGAATCACTCACAAGTGCAGCCGTCAAGTGGTAGTAGTTATGAGTCAAAAAGAGCACTGCGGAAAGCGCCGTGGTGATCGTCGACAAAAGCGCCAGCCGCGGCCAACGCTTCAAAATGTTGACGACGGCAACTCTCGATTTAGCGATGCGCGAGGTTGCATCGGCAAGCCACACAGTTCGCGCCAGGACATATCCAGAAAGGACAAAAAAGAACATCACAGCAGCCGTCCCGTTCACCAGGACATACAAGGGATTGCCTAACAGGCCAGTGTGATAACCATGTGTGGGGGCAACCTGTGAAAGCAGTCCATGCCAGTTGGGTGCAAATGCCAGAGCAAAGTGGCTGA
>JBBRGY010000002.1:0-23223 GCA_038223495.1 Burkholderiales bacterium
AACGAAATGATCAGCGGCTCATTGGCTCCGGGTGACTTCATGCCTGCGCGTTTGCTGATTTCGAGTTTCAAAATATTGTCAGCCAGCGCCTCGCGATCGCGCGCTTTGTCGAAGCGGCCAACGACTTCGAGTTTGAGCTGCGGACGCTGCTCCAGCGCCTTCGCGAGCTTCGCCAGCTTCTCGCGCTCGGGCGGCAATAAGCGCGCCTCGCCGGGCTCGAAAATCACCGATTCGAACGCTTCGCTGTTGCCACCGAGCAGCGCGCCGAGCGCACGGAACGGCGCGGTCGCGATCTTGGTCAAGGTATTGACGATGACTTTCCACACGAGTCCGCCAAAGCTGAACTGCGGATCATCGAGCGAACCTTGCACCGGCAAGCCCAACTCGATCATGCCGTTACTGTCGCGCAGCAACGCGATAGCGAGATCGAGCGGCAGGTTCGTCGCGTCTTTGCTCTCGATGCGCTCACCGAGCACCAGATTGTCGACAATGACCTGGTTTTCGCCCTTGAGTTTTCGTTTGTCAATTTTGTATTCGAGATCAAGCGAGAGCTTGCCCGATTCGATCTTACGGCCTGCAAATTTCCCTGAGTAGGGTGTAAGATTTTTCATCTCGACGTTGCGGAAAATGGCTTTGATGTCGGTGTAATCCGTCGCACCAAGCGGCGACAGGTTGCCCGACACGCGCGCCAGACCGAACTCGTCTACTTTGCCTTCGAGCGACACTTCGGCGCGCGATGACGGCTCTGTCGAGAGGCCGACAATCAACCCCGAAAGATCAGAAACTCGGGTGCCGAATTGCGGGCGCAACGATAGATCTGCGAACTCGATATCACCGCCGGCAACCTGCAAGCGATCCACTTTCACGCGCACCGCTTTTTCACCTTCAGGTGGCACAGGCGCGACCTGCCCGGGTTTCACGGATTGCGCCGCAGGGATCGGCGTGCCGGATGCGTCCGTTTTGCCAATCTGCGTGAGATTGATGGTGCCGTTTTCAGCAATGATGAATTGTCCGCGCGGTTGATCGAGCAGCAAATCGGCGAGCTCGATATCGAGTCCACTCTTGCCCATTGAGACTTTGACATCTTGACTCGACAACTCGGCCCACCGCGCAAACGGCGCTTGTGTCTTTTCGTCGATCAATTCAAGCTCGCGCATGGCAAGATTGCCATCGAAGCGTAGTGCCTCCTCCGCGTTAGCCGCACCGGAAAATTTGACGCGTCCCGCCAGCGCAGCTTCGCCCTTGTTTAGCTTCAGTTTGGTGTTGCGATTTAAGTACGGAGAAAGCGCTGCGAGCGTCACTTTCTCGAGGCTGAATTCTGATTCGCCTTCATTGCGCTTTGGGTCGAATTTGAGCTTTGCTTGCAGCGCCCCACCGCTTGCGAGCGTGGCATTTGCAGTGGCGCTGAGCAGACGCGATCCATCGACTTCAATACGATCTGTGTTGATACGAATGGCGTCGACGACGTGCGTCATTGCGGTGGACAAAGTGTTGTCCGTCAGGCTCACACGTCCGCCGTTGATTGAGATTCCTGCGACGCTGATTTTTGGCGTGGCGGCGGTTGCGGCAGTCGGCAATGGACGAACTGCGCCGGATGGCGCTGCGTTGGTTGCGCTGGCAGCGGCAAACTTGCGCGCCACATCAACGCCGTCTTTTTCGAGCGCCAAATTGACAATCGGAGCGGTCATCTCAATTTTTGGCAGGTCAATTTTCGCGCCAAGTACATCAAGCTCGGCGGGCAGCGCACGGATGTCTTTCACGTTGAGCCATGCCGTCGTTGCGGCTTCATCGCGCATCGCAATGTCGCTCAAGGCAACGCGTTTGCTGCTGACGATCACGCTCTGTTTGTTACCCATCACGGCAGCCGCGCCGAGGGTCAAGTCAAGCTTGGCTGTGACCGTTTGCGGCACGGCAAAACTCTGGTCGCGCAGTGCAAGAGCAGCCTTATCGGTCGCGATTTCCGCGACGTTAATTCGCCAGTTATTTTCGTCTGGCGTTGGATTGATGACAACCGCTTTAGTCGCAAGTTTGGTCGTCGCGCCAGACGCAGACAGCCCAGCAAATGGCATCACCAAACGCCCGCTCTTGTCGCGCGAAAGATTGCCCTGCAAGCCCGCAATCGCAATCTGCGGCACGTCAACCGTTCGCGCGTTGAGATCCACGGCAATCGGCTTGACCGTCGTCACCTGCGCCACATTCAGCATTGGTTCGGTCTGTCCATCGACCTTGACGCTTAACCCTTGCAGCACGGCCGTTACCGGCAGCAACGCAAACACCTGTTGTTCTCGCCCATCGGCCTTGGTCTTTGCCCACGATGCGGACAGCGGTGACAGCTTGATGGACTTGACGCTTGCCTCATCCTTGCCCTGCATCGCGCGCACATCGTTCACTTCGAGCACACCGTCGCCGATGCCCGCTGCGACGAAGTCGGTGCCTGCCGTTGCGCTGTAATTCGTCCGAAAATTCGCGGTCCCGCCGACGCCTAACCCAGTCGGCAACTGTAAATTGGCAATCGACTGCACGCGCGTCAGCGGCAAATTGGTGATCACAATGTCGCCAGAACTCTCGACCGGATTCAGGCCAACACGGCCCTTCCACTGCACGCGCGTCTGGTCGTTTAAGGTTGCTTGCAGCGAGTAATCGCCACGATCTTGCGGCAACGTGGAGAGCTTGTCGAGCGTGAACGTGAGCGGCGACAGTTCGAGTCGCTTTTCGCTCGCTCCAGCACGGTCATCGGTCACGCGAATGTCGGCATTGGTGACCGAAATGTTGTGCAGCAGAATGCGCGGGACGTTGTCGCTGGGCGGTTTTGGTTCGGCATCTTTCGGCAACGAATCGAGAAAACGCACCCAGTCGATCGAGCCATCGGCCGCGATGCGTGCGCTGATTTCTGGCTTGGTGAGCGTTATCTTTTCTGCCGTCCACGCCAGTTGCGTGAGACTCTCCCAACTGCCCTTGATTTCCAGTGCGCTGAAGCGCGCGAGTGGTTTACCAGCATCTGAGAGCGATGCGTCATCGACGCGAAGACGCAGCGTGAGCGGATTAAATGCAGCGCCGCGCACCACGAGAATGCGCCCAGTCTTTTCTTTCAACCAATTCGGCGCGGTCGTCTTTATGACGTAAGGCAGCACCATCGACAGCAGCCACAACACCAGTCCGAGCATCACCAGAAAAATCAGTGCAACTTGCGTAAGTTTTCGCCAGCGAGAAGAACTGATTGGGTGTGCTGTGCCTTCTGGGGCAGAGGCGGTGACGTCAGCAGGGGCGGGAGTGACCATGCACCTATTTTCTACAATTTTTGTGCGGTGCGATAGCGTGTGAATTTGTGTTCTTTGCTGATCGTTGAGAGATCAATGACGTCGCTGTCGGCGTTATCAGTCGATGAGTATCTGACATCGATGGGAGCTGCGTCCTGGATGGGGGCGTAGTGAGCGTGCTCGTCGTGCGCCTATTACGCCGGACTTCCAGCACTTTGAGCGTGTTTTCGGTAGAAATTCCGAATATGCTTAAACGTCTTACAAGCTCGTTTCATCGAAGGGTCGCACATTGCACACAATCGCATCGTTCATTTCTATGGCTCGTGGTGTCCGCGCTGGCATGTCATCCAGTCGCCGGCGATCCGGCTTCTTGCTCTCACTTATCGCTGTGTCAGCATTCTCTGGACAAGCGGCGGCGCAATCCTATCAGCAGGTCGATGCGGGCGGCATTCACAGCTGCGCTGTGCTCGTCACTGGCGGCGTGCAGTGCTGGGGCTTTGGCGGCTACGGCCAGCTAGGCAACGGCAGCACGATCGATAGCAACACGCCCGTGGTGGTCACCGGGATCGCCGGCGCGACGGGCGTGAGCGCAGGCCGCTTCCACAGCTGCGCAGCGCTCGCGAGCGGCGGCGTTCAGTGCTGGGGCGCGGGCGGGGGTGGCGAACTCGGGAACGGCACTACGATCGATAGCAGCACGTCTGTGGCGGTCACCGGGCTCACCAATGCGACGGGTGTGAGCGCGGGCAATGGCCATAGCTGCGCCGTGCTGGCGAGCGGCGGCGTGCAGTGCTGGGGCGCGGGCGGCAACGGTCGACTCGGCAACGGCAGTACGACCAGTAGCAGCACGCCTGTGGCGGTCACCGGGATCACCAACGCGACGGGCGTGAGCGCGGGCGATGGCCACAGCTGCGCCGTGCTGGCGAGCGGCGGCGTGCGGTGCTGGGGCGCGGGCGGCAGCGGCCGACTCGGCAACGGCAGTGCGATCGATAGCAGCACCCCCGTGGTGGTCACGGGGATCACCAACGCGACGGACGTGAGCGTGGGCGATAGCCACAGCTGCGCCGTGCTGGCGAGCGGCGGCGTGCAGTGCTGGGGCGCGGGCGGCAGCGGCCGACTCGGCAACGGCAGTGTGATCGATAGCAGCACGCCCGTGGTGGTCACTGGAATTACCAACGCCACGGACGTGAGCGCGGGCGGCACCCACACCTGCGCGGTGCTCGCAAGCGGCGGCGTGCAGTGCTGGGGCGGCAGCGGCAGCGGCCAACTCGGCAACGGCAGCAGGACCAACAGCAGCACGCCGGTGGCGGTCAACCCGATCACCAACGCGACAGGCGTGAGCGCGGGTAGCGCCCACAGCTGCGCGGTGCTGGCGGGCGGCGGCGTGCAGTGCTGGGGTGCGGGCAGCTTCGGTCAACTCGGCAACGGCAGCAAAACCAATAGCACCACGCCGGTGGCGGTCACCGGGATCGCCACCGCAACGTGGGTGAGCGCGGGCAACGTCCACAGCTGCGCAATACTCGCGAGCGGCGGCGTTCAGTGCTGGGGCGACGGCGCCTACGGCCAATTCGGCAACGGCGCTTTTACCAGCAGTAGCACGCCGGTGGCAGTCACCGGAATTACCAACGCCACGACCGTGAGCGCGGGCAGCCTCCACACCTGCGCGCGGCTCGCGAGCGGCAGCGTGCAATGTTGGGGCAATGGCAGCAGCGGCCGACTTGGCAACGGCAGTACGACTATTAGCAGCACGCCGGTGGCGGTCACCGGGATCGCCACCGCAACGTGGGTGAGCGCGGGCAGCCTCCACACCTGCGCGCGGCTCGCGAGCGGCAGCGTCCAGTGCTGGGGCGCGGGCAACAACGGCCGACTCGGCAACGGCAGTACGACCGATAGCAGCACGCCGGTGGCGGTCACCGGGATCACCAGCGCGACGGACGTGAGCGTGGGCGACAGCCACAGCTGCGCGGTGCTCGCGAGCGGCAGCGTGCAGTGCTGGGGCGTGGGCGGCAGCGGCCAGCTCGGCAACGGCGGTACGATCGATAGCAGCACGCCGGTAGCGGTCACCGGGATCATTAGCGCAAAGAGCGTGAGCGCGGGTGGAAGCCACACTTGCGCGGTGCTCACAAGCGGCGCCGTCCAATGCTGGGGCGCGGGCAACAATGGCCGCCTTGGCAACGGCAGCACGGCGAACGCTATGACGGCCGTGAGCGTCAGTGGCATCACCACGGCGGCGGGCGTCTCCGCAGGCGGTTCGCACAGCTGCGCTGTCCTGACGACCGGATCGGCGCGATGCTGGGGCGCGGGCGGCAACGGCCAATTGGGTAACGGGTTACTGAATGACCAAAGCATACCGGTGGCGGTGTATGGCCTGACGGGTGCCACGCAAATTGACGCAGGCGACAACCACACGTGCTCACGCCTGACGAGCGGGCAGCTGCGCTGTTGGGGGTTGAACAGCGACGGGCAACTGGGCGACGGTACCGGCTCAATCAGCCAACAAACACCGCAGTTCATCGCCACCACGCGCTGCGACATGGATTTAGACGGCAATGGCAGCTATTCGCAAACGACCGATGGCTTACTCTACACGCGAGCGCTGGCGGGGCTATCTGGCACGTCAGTGACCAATGGCGCGATTGGCGCCGGCGCAACGCGAACGAACTGGCAGCAGATCCGCGAATACTTGACGCAGGTGTGCAAAGTGACGGGGCTGGCGCCGTAGGCGTTGGGATGCTTGTGGGTTGGTGCGGATATCGAAACGGCTAACAGCTTTTTAGCGTCGTATTGACGGAAGCCCCTCCAGAGTGGGATATCAGCGAATTTAGCCGCAAAAAATAGCTACAGTCGACGATCTACGATTATTCAGTCTGGCCCCAATGCAATGGGCTTTTCAGAGAAAAGCTGTTGACCGATTGTCAAGCGATCTGAACGCCCGACATTTTGCCGCGATACCACTCATGGAAATGCTGCATGCCGTCTTCCATCGGGCTTTGATACGGCCCAACTTCGACGCGACCTTCGTTAAACAGCGCCTTGCGACCTGCATCCATGCGCAGCGCGATCTCGTCGTCCTCGACGCAGGTTTCCATGTACGCGGCCTGTTGCGCCTCGATGAATTCGCGCTCGAACAGCGCCACTTCCTCAGCGTAATAAAACTCAACGACGTTGATCGTTTTGTCGACCGCCTGCGGCCACAACGACGACACGACGAGCGTGTGCGGATACCATTCGACGGTAATGTTTGGGTAATAGGTCAGCCAGATCGCGCCATGTGGCGGCGGCACGCCATCGCGAAACTTCATCACCTGATCGTGCCAGCGCTTGTACGTCGGCGAACCCGGTTTATCGAACCCTTGCGACAAGCCAACGGTCTGCACCGAGAATTCGCTGCCCCATTCCCACGCCAGATCGTCACAAGTGACGAACTGCCCGAGCCCCGGATGGAACGGCCCAACGTGGTAATCCTCCAGATAAACCTCGACGAAGGTTTTCCAGTTGTAATTGCAGTCGTGCACGACGGCGCGATCAAACACATAGCCGGAAAAATCGAGCGATTGCCGTGTTTGCGTCGAAAGTTTTGCCAGATCAACGACGGGATCGCGCGGGCCGTCGAACAGCAAGCCGTTCCAGGATTTGAGCGATTTGTTCGCCAGATTGAGCGCTGGATTGCACTCAAAATGCGGCGCGCCAATTAACTGGCCTTCGCCTGAATACGTCCAGCGATGCAGCGGGCACACGACGTTGCCGCCGTTCTGTGCGAGCGATCCGCGACCGTCAAGCATCATAGCTTGACGATGGCGGCAAATATTCGAAATCAGATTCACACCGCGATCGGTGTGAGTCAACGCTTGCGCATTGTTGCGCGTGGCGAGCACGGCGTAATCGGCGACATTCGGCACCATCAGCTCATGGCCGGCGTAACCGGGACCGCCCTTCGCGAACAGCAGTTCGCGCTCGCGACGCAACAACGCGTCATCGAAATAGGCGGCAGGAGGAAGTTGTGAAACAGGCGCAGATAGTTCCGCGACCGTCGAGAGGCGAGTCATCTCGAACCCTTTCCAGTAACAGGAGTTAACCCAACACAAAACCAGGTGCAATTAACGGAAGGCACCCAACCCTTGCTAAGTCAACCTCTGCCCTGATTGGTCTCCGCGCCGCGCTGTGCGCGGTCTGCGGGTGGACTCATTCGGCTGGAGGTCGCATCGTCAAACGCCACTATTATCCCATGGCTAACCATAATGTGGGTCCCACGTAAGGGATTGCAAGCTTCGCCTGACCAAACGCGAGATGCGGTGTGCTATCTGACCCGTGCCGCGCGGCGCGGATACAGCCCGCTACAAGAGAAATACCCGGAGTTACTAATGCATTTTTCCCTCGTCTTCAAACGTCTAACGCTGCCACTGCTTGCGCTTTTCATCGGCGCAGAAGCCACCGCCAAACCGCAACTCGCCGAAGGCATGTACCGTGTCGACTGGAATCGCAAAGTGCGTGACTTGTGCATTGATGCGTACACCAACGAGGACTTGACCGCACGAGACTGGCAGGGGGTGGTGGCGGTTCAGGGCACGATTTGCAAGTTAAGCGACGTGCGCGAAGGCAAATCAACGGCGTCGTGGACGGGCGCATGCAGCCAGCCCGGTCGCGGCTCAGTGCTGAACCTGACGTACAAAATCACGATCAAAGTAAATCCCGATGAAAGCTTCGATTTCCTCACCGTGTTGTCGGGTGATCAGCAAGCGACGATCCCTATTCGCGGCGAACGATTGAAGGGAACCGCAGCGAAGTGCGAGCCGGATAGTGAGTACTTTCGGCCCTGGCAATAGCGGTAAACGGCTCAAAAATGGCTGTCTAATTGGGTTGTGATGTACGGCAAAGCTTCCCGTCCGTAAAATCAGTGAATCGTCCCAAGTTGTACCGTTCATGGCAAAAGCCCCCCCGAAGACCTTTGAAGCCGCGCTCGAAGAGCTGGAAAAGCTCGTCTCCGATCTGGAGAATGGCAATCTGCCGCTCGCCGATTCGCTCGCAGCGTACAAGCGCGGCTCTGAATTGCTGAAATTTGCACAGAGTGAACTCGCGCAGGTCGAGCAGCAAGTCAAAGTGCTGGAAGGCGATGTGCTGAAGCCATTTCAACTTGATTGAGCCCTGATTCGATGTCAACCACAGGTTTTGAACACTGGGCCACTGCACACCGAAGCCGCGCCGAGCTGGCTTTGGCGCGCTGGACGCCGGCGGGCGAGCTGACGACCGGCCGCCTGCTTGAGGCCATGCGCTACAGCGCGCTCGGTGGCGGCAAACGACTACGCGCCCTGCTCGCTTACGCCAGCGCCGAGGCCGTTGGCGCAACGGTCGATCTCGCGGACCACGCGGCCGCTGCGGTCGAAATGATCCACGCTTATTCTTTGATCCACGACGATCTGCCGTGCATGGATAACGATGCACTGCGCCGTGGCAAACCGACAAGTCATATCGTGTTCGGCGAAGCCACCGCGATGCTCGCGGGCGATGCCCTACAACCATTGGCGTTCGCCGTCTTGCTCGGCGCACCTGCAAGCGCGAGCGGCATCGTTGCCGCGTCGCATCAACTTGCCGAGGCGTCAGGCGCATACGGCATGGCGGGTGGTCAGGCGATTGATCTGGCCAACGTGGGACGGTCGATGACGCTGGCTGCTCTAGAAGAAATGCACGCAATGAAAACCGGAGCGATGTTCGAGGCGGCCGTGTTGCTGCCCGCGCTTCTCGCTGAAGAAGACGAAGCAACGCTCACTGCGCTCACTGCGTACGCCCAAAAGATCGGCCTTACGTTTCAGGTGGTCGATGACGTGCTCGACGCCACCGCCGACAGCGCCACGCTGGGAAAAACAGCGGGCAAAGATGCGGCGAACGACAAGCCGACATTTGTTTCGCTTATGGGCATAGACGCCGCAAAGGCTTATGCGCATCGGCTCACCGCCGAGGCCATCAACGCGCTTCCCGAACATCTGAACACCACGAATTTGACCCAACTTGCAAGGTCGATGGCCGAAAGAACTGCCTGAATATGTCGCTGCTGGAAACCATCAATTTACCGCCACAACTCCGCGAACAACCGCAAACCGCACTGGTCGCGATTTGTGATGAACTGCGCGCGTTTGTGCTCGACTCTGTATCGAAAACAGGCGGGCATTTATCTTCGAATCTGGGCGTCGTCGAGCTCTCAGTTGCGCTGCATTACTGCTTCGACACGCCGTATGACCGCCTCGTATGGGATGTTGGCCATCAGTGCTATCCGCACAAGGTACTGACGGGTCGTCGCGACCGCATGAATACGCTGCGGCAATGGGGCGGCCTCGCTGGGTTTCCGAAGCGTGATGAAAGCGAATACGACACCTTTGGCGTCGCCCATTCATCGACCAGTATTTCCGCGGCATTGGGCATGGCCGTCGGCGCTAAAGCCAAGGGCGAGCACCGCCGCGTGGTCGCCGTGATCGGCGATGGCTCGATGAGCGCGGGCATGGCGTTTGAGGCGCTCAACAACGCTGGCGCGATGGATGCCAACGTGCTCGTGATTTTGAACGACAACGAAATGTCGATCAGCGAACCGGTTGGCGCATTGAACAATTACTTGTCTCGTCTGCTGGCGAGTCGCACGTACGATAAAGTGCGCAGCATGGGCAAAAGCGTGCTGTCGTCGATCCCCCCGGTGTCGCGCTTTGCGCGTCGTTGGGAAGCGCACACGAAAGGCATGGTTTTGCCGGGCACGATGTGGGAAGAGCTGGGCTTTAATTACATCGGGCCGATTGATGGCCACGACGTGAATTTGCTCGTAGACACCTTGAACAAAATGAAAGATCGTCAGGGCCCGCAGTTTCTGCATGTGCTGACCCGAAAAGGCGGCGGTTACGAGCGCGCTGAAGACGATCCGATTCTGTATCACAGCGTGCCGAAGTTCGATCACGTCGCTGGCATCACGCATCCGCCGGCGACGATTCCAAAGAAGACCTATTCCGACATCTTCGGCGACTGGCTGTGCGACACCGCCTCGATTGACGACCGCTTGGTCGCGATCACGCCCGCGATGCGGGAGGGTTCGGGCATGGTGCGCTATTCGAAAGAATTCCCGGAGCGCTATTTCGACGTCGGCATCGCCGAACAACACAGCGTGACCTTCGCGGCAGGCCTCGCATGCGAAGGCATGAAGCCAATCGTCGCCATTTACTCTACGTTTTTGCAGCGTGCGTACGATCAACTCGTGCACGATGTGGTGCTGCAAAACCTGCCCGTCGTGTTTGCTATCGATCGCGCCGGACTCGTTGGATCCGACGGTCCTACCCATGCGGGCGCGTTCGATGTGGCGTTTCTGCGCTGCCTGCCGAACATGACGATCATGAGTGCATCAAGCGCAGCCGAATGCCGCGCGATGCTGACGATGGGCATCGAATTGAAATCGCCGGTTGCGGTGCGCTATCCGCGCGGTACCGCGCACGGCGCTGCGAACGCCGAAATCGCTCCGCTCGAACTGGGCAAAGGGGAAGTGCGCCGACGTGGCGAAAAAATCGCAATCCTCGCCTGGGGTTCGATGCTGCATCCGGCATTAACGGTTGGCGACAAATTGAACGCAACCGTAGTGAACATGCGTTTTGTCAAACCGCTCGATGAGGCTCTGATCCGCGAACTGGCCGCGTCGCACGACACGCTGGTGACCGTTGAAGAAGCCAGCGTGGAAGGCAGCGCTGGCGGTGCAGTGGCCGAGTTTCTGGCGCGTGAAGGCTTAACGCCGCAGCTCGTGCTGATTGGTCTTCCCGATACGTTCATCGATCAGGGCGACCCCGCGTTAATGCTGGCATCAGTCGGACTTGATGCAATAGGCATAGAGGCAAGCATTCGCACTTCCAGGCGCATCGCCGCGCCAACAATCGCCAGGGCAGCGTAAGGCGAATCAACTTTACGGTGGGCCGTTCGCCGTGATGGAGCAAACGCAGGCGTTTCGCCGCGCGGATTGATGCGCTATCCTGAACTCACGAAACCCGACTGCGGGCTAACTGAATTTGGAGACCCGTCATGCGTAGTCTGGATTTCAGCTCTTGGTTCACCGTGCTCACCACGTTGCTGAGCTTGGGCGTGGTCACGCTCATTGGCGTCGGGATTCGGCTGATCTTGATGCAAACGATTCAACAGCGCCGTGAGCGCGAAAATCGTCAGGTCAACGAGCGGGTAAAAATACTCATCGCCGCATACAAGACGCTTGGCGGTTCATTCACCGGCAATCTAGCGGTTGACCCTACGCATCTGCGCGATGTTCGTCAGGCAGAAAGCAATGGTGAAGGCGAAGCGACCGACAATGAGCGTGCGCGCAGGATTCGCGACGCGGTCGAGGCGGCTTTGTCGGACATCCTGCTGCTTGGCAACGAAGAGCATGTACGCCTCGCTACGAACGTTGCCAACGAGCTCGTCGCCGGACACCGTGTTGAGACCGCAGAGCTGGTGCAATCGTTGCGCGACTTCATTCGCAGTGTTCTCGATCTTGAACCTGTGCCAACGACAATGTCGGCGCTGAAGCAAGGGCCTGCGCGGCCTGCGGGTGGTTCGGGCGGAAAGAGTAAGCCGGGCGCGGCCAGAAATGACGCGCGTGGCGGGGGAGGCGGCGGCGGTCGGGGCGGTGGAATGGACGGCGGCGGTGAAGCAGGCATCCGCGTAGACAACGAGCAGGCAGGCCACTAGCAGTTGGACTTGGCTCTGCTCAAGTTGTCATCATTCACAAGTCGGGCGCGCATTCACGCAAATACGCGCTCGGCCGATTAGCCACCCAGGTAGGCGGCTTTAACTCTTGGGTCAGCCAGCAACGTCTTGGCATCGCCAGTCAACGTGATCTCGCCGGACTCCAAAACGTAGCCGCGATTAGCGTGCTCGAGCGCGAGTTGCGCGTTCTGCTCGATGAGCAAAATCGTAGTGCCGCGTTTAGCAATCATGCGGATGATCTCGAAGATTTTTTCGACCATCAGCGGCGCTAAACCCATTGATGGCTCGTCTAGCATCAGGAGCTTCGGCTGCGCAAGCATGGCGCGGCCGATGGCGAGCATTTGTTGCTCGCCGCCGGACAGCGTCCCCGCCATTTGGTGGGTGCGCTCTTTGAGGCGCGGAATCATGGTGTAAATCTCATCAACTTCGGTCAAGATTTGTGCCTTGTCCTTGCGCGCGTACGCGCCCATCAGCAGGTTTTCATGCACGTTGAGGCGGGCAAATACGCCGCGCCCCTCCGGACACAGAGCAATGCCCAGACCGACCAGCGCATGTGACGGCACGCCGGTGATATCCTGATCTCTGTACATCACCTTACCGCCCGATGGCTTGACGAGGCCTGACAGTGCGCGCAGCGTGCTCGATTTTCCTGCGCCATTGGCACCGATCAGTGTCACGAGCTCGCCTTCATCGACATGAAAGTCGATGCCCTTGATGGCTTTAATGCCGCCATAAGCGACTTGCAGTTTTTTAACATCTAGCGTGGGTTTCATTGCGTCACCTCCGTGTGCGCGCCGCCGAGATACGCTTTGATGACGGCCGGATCTCGTTGCACTTCGGCTGGCGTTCCACCTGCAATTTTTCGACCGTAATCAAGCACTGCGAGGTGCTGACACACTTTCATCACAAGGCGCATATCGTGCTCAATCAGCATGACTGTGGTGCCGTCTCTGGCGATGCGTTCGATGAGTTCGCGCAGCGCGATGGTCTCGGTGGCGTTCATGCCAGCGGCGGGTTCATCGAGGGCAATCATCTTCGGATCGGTGGCTAACGCACGCGCGATTTCGAGACGTCGTTGTTCGCCGTAGGCCAGCGTGCGGCTCTTGTCGCCCGCGCGCTTTGACAGTCCGATGTATTCGAGAAGTTCGTGCGCACGTTGCGTGATAGCCGCTTCTTCACGCCGAGTCGACGGCGTTTGAAAGATCGCGCCAAACGCACCCGCTTTGGTGCGCACATGACGACCAACCATCACGTTTTCAAGCACCGACATTTCGCCAAACAGGCGAATGTTCTGGAAGGTTCGCGCGATGCCAACCTCCGCCACCTGGTGCGGTGCCTTTACGTTAAGTGGCTTCCCATCGAACGTAAATTTTCCTTCGTCGACCTGATAGAGCCCGGTCAAGGTATTGAAGAAAGTCGTCTTTCCTGCGCCGTTCGGACCGATGAGACCGAAGATCGAGGCGCGCGGAATTTCCATCGACACGTTGTCTAGCGCGGTCACGCCGCCAAAGCGCTTAGTGACGTTTTCTGCGGTGAAGAGCATGTCAACCATTATTTCTTCTCCGGTGACGGCCACAGGCCCGCAGGTTTAAACAGCATGATCAAAATCATGGCGAGCGAGAAGATCAGGTTGCGCAGCACTTCCGGCGCAATGAGCACCATGCCGAATAGTTTGTTCTGCATGTTTTCGTCCGCAGCGTAGCGAATCACCTCAGGCATCGCCGACAGCAGCACTGCGCCAAGAATGACGCCTGGAATGTGGCCCATACCACCCAGCACAACCATCGCCAGAATCATCACGGACTCCAGAAGGCCAAACGATTCAGGGCTAACGAAACCTTGCATCGATGCGAACAATCCGCCCGCCAAACCGCCGCTTAACGCGCCGAAGGCAAAGGCAGCCAGCTTGACGTTCCGCGTATTGATCCCCATCGCCTTCGCCGCGATTTCGTCTTCACGCAGCGCCTGCCACGCGCGGCCGATGCGCGAGTGCTGCAGGCGTGACACGCCGATGATCGAGAAAATCGTGAATATCAAAAACACAAAGTAGTAGAGCTGCAAACTGGTGATTTGCAAACCAAACAGCTCCAGTCCTTTACTGATTTTGAATCCAAAAAAATTCAGCCCATCAATTCCGGTAATGCCGCGCGGCCCGTTCGTAATGTTGTACGTGGTGTCTGACCACGGCACGCCGACTTTGTCGAAGTTGTTCATCAGGATGCGAACAATTTCGCCGAAACCTAGCGTCACAATCGCGAGGTAATCGCCGCGCAGTTTGAGCACCGGCGTACCGAGCAGTAAACCCGCTATCCCCGCCAAAAACGCACCGAGCGGCAACAGAATCCAGAATGGATAATGCAGGTCGAAGTGCGCCGAAGCCAGCAGTGACCAGGTATAGGCGCCGACCGCGTAGAACGCGACATAGCCCAAATCGAGCAAGCCTGCAACGCCAACAACCACGTTCAGGCCCAAAGCGAGCATCACGTAGAGCAGCGTAACGTTGAGGATACGCACCCACGCTTGCCCAAACACCCCGGCCACGAAGGGCAGGATAAATAGCAGTACACCGAGCACAGCCAGCGCGATCATCTGAGCGCGCTTGCTTTGAAGCCTTCCAGTCATGGCAGCCATGATCTAGGCCCTTTCAGCGACGCGCTCACCCACCAGACCCTGTGGTCGGAAGATCAGCACGAGAACGAGCACCACGAAGGCAAAAATATCTTTGTAGTCTCCGCGTACAAAGATGAGCCCCACGTTTTCGACAAGGCCCAAAATCAGGCCGCCCACCATCGCGCCCCACAAGTTGCCGATGCCGCCCATCACCGCAGCGGTAAACGCCTTGAGTCCGAGCATGAAGCCCATGTAGTAATGCGCTTGACCGTAGTTTGACGCGACCATCACGCCAGCAATCGCGCCAAGGCCAGAGCCGATAGCGAATGTGATTGCGATGATTTTGTTGATATCGACGCCCATCAGTCCAGCCACCTTCTGGTTCTCCGCAGTGGCGCGCATGGCGGTGCCGACTTTGGTGTTGTTCACCAGCCAGAGCAGTCCTGCCATCAAAGCAAATGACGTCACCAAAATAACAATTTCGTTCAGCGTCACCGTGACCGGGCCGATCACGATAGGCGCTTTTGAGATGAGCTCCGGGAACGAGAAATAGTTGCGGCCAAACACCAGGATGGCGAGTTGCTGCAACAAAATCGATACGCCGATCGCGGTGATCAGTGGAGCCAGTCGAGGCGCATTGCGCAAGGGGCGATACGCGATCCGCTCAATCAGCACACCGACAATTGCGCAGACAATCATCGCAGCAAGAATCGCGACGAGCAATGCCAGCAGCGGCGGCGCGCCCATTGCCAGTAACCCCTTCGCAGCAAACAGCGAGGTGAGCCCGCCGATCATCACAATTTCGCCGTGAGCGAAGTTGATGAGCTGCAAAATACCGTAAACCATCGTATAGCCCAGTGCAACCAGCGCGTATACGCTGCCTACGACTAGACCATTGACGATTTGCTGGAGCAATACGTCCATAACTGTGAGATCCCCGCTTTTAAAAAGTAATCATTCGAGTTGGCGGACACGATGAGGGCCTCCTCCCTGAAGCCGATCCGTGCCATTTCGCCACTTATGAGCTAATTCTGCACTGAATCCCTGCGCTGGGTTATGCCGATATCCCTACTGTGTATTCCTGAAGTAACCCGCACGCCCAATGGCGCAAAACTCATGCCACCAAAAGAGCAACGTTTCCGCCCGCCGCAACGGTGTTGATCGTGACCGTCTGTTCACCGATAAAACGCGGCAAATAGAACGGACCACCCGCCTTCGGCCCCGTCCCCGAGAGTCCTTCGCCGCCGAACGGCTGAACGCCAACCACAGCGCCGATGATGTTGCGATTGATGTAGATGTTGCCGACATGCGCCCGCTGCGCCAGACTCGCGGCGCGACTGTCGATGCGGGTCTGGATGCCGAGCGTGAGGCCGAAGCCAAGCGCATTGATCTGGTCAATCACGGCATTTGGGTCGCCCGTCCAGCGCACGACTTGCAGGATTGGGCCGAAGATTTCCTGTTTCACACTGGCGATTGCGGGGACTTCGAACAATTGCGGGGCGATGAGGTTTTCATGACCGTTTTCGAGGCTTGCGACAACACCACCAAGTCGGGTAACGTGCGCTGAAATTCCGTCGAACGCTTCGCGGTCAATGAGCGCACCGACATCGGTTGCCAGGTCTGCCGAATCGCCCACCGTGAGTTCGCGCACTGCGCCGCGCAACATGTGAATGACTTTTTCAGCAATTTCTTCGTGCAAACACAAGAGGCGCAGCGCCGAGCAGCGTTGACCCGCCGAGCGAAATGCAGATTGCACCACCGCGTCAACCACGTGTTCGGGCAGGGCCGTTGAGTCGACCAACATGGCGTTAATGCCGCCAGTTTCTGCGATCAGCGGCACGATGGCGCCGTCTTTGTTGGCAAGGCTGCGCTGGATGATTTTGGCTACTTGCGTCGAGCCGGTGAAAACGACGCCTGCAACAGCGGAATGCGCGACCAGCGTCGCGCCGACCGTTTCGCCAAGGCCGATGGCTACTTGCAAAACGTTCGCCGGGATGCCTGCCGCATGGAGCAATTTGACCGCCTCCACCGCGACGACGGGCGTTTGTTCGGCCGGCTTGGCGACCACGGCGTTGCCCGTAACTAGCGCCGCGGCGACTTGTCCCATAAAAATGGCCAGCGGAAAATTCCACGGGCTAATGCAGACCCAGACGCCACGACCGCGCGGGTAGAGCATGTTGCTCTCGCCGGTCGGGCCGGGCAAGGCTATTGGCGCGCAGACACGCTCGGCTTCATCGGCGTAATAGCGCAAGAAATCAATGGCCTCACGCACTTCGGCAACGGCGTCACCCCACGTTTTGAACGCTTCTTTCACCAACAGCGCGCAAAAACGCGGGAGTTCAGTTTGCAACGCATCGGCCGCGAGTCGCAACATCGCGGCGCGGTTAGCGACAGGTTCATCACGCCAGCTTGCGAACGCGGCATGCGCAGACTGCATCGCGTCATTGCTCTGCGCGGCAGAGAGATCGGCGAGCCGCACGACAGTGGTTGATTGCAATGCAGCCAAGAGCGGCGCACGCATCGTCTCAACCGTAAGGTCTACGCCCATGCTGTTGTTGCGTGGTGCGAGGATATTTTGCGGCAGCGGAAACTGCTCTGCCTCTGCAACATGAAGCGGCGATTCCAGCAGCGTTTCAACTGGCACATCATCGTCGGCGAGCTGATGCACAAACGACGAATTCGCGCCGTTTTCCAGCAAACGGCGCACGAGATAAGCGAGCAGATCGCCGTGCGAGCCTACAGGAGCGTAGATCCGCAGCGTTTGCTTCGGATGCGACTTGAGCAGTTCACGATAAACGCCCGTGCCCATGCCGTGCAGTCGTTGCAGTTCGAACGGTGCATCGAATTTTTCGGCGATCTGAAAAATCGCCGCAATCGTGCCCGCGTTGTGCGTGGCGAACTGCGGGAAGAAGACGTCCTTCTGTTTCAACAGCGAAACGGCGCAGGCAAGATAGCTCGAATCGGAGTGGTGTTTGTGTGTGAACACGGGGTACGCGGGCATGCCCATTTCCTGAGCGCGCTTGATTTCGCTGTCCCAGTACGCACCTTTGACCAGACGACACATCAGGCGCACGTTGTATTTGCGCGCCAGCGCGCCGACCTGCTCGATGAGTTCGAGCGAGCGCGTCTGATAGGCCTGAAGCGCCAATCCGAAACCTGTCCACTGCGGGCATTTAGTCTGAATTTGCCGCAGTAAGGCTTCGAACACATCGAGCGACAGCTCAAGCCGATCCACCTCTTCGGCATCAATCGTCAAATTGATTTGCGCCGCTGCAGCACGCTCGCAAAGTTGCCACACACGTGGCTCCAGCTCCGTCATCACGCGTTCATGCTGCGCATCTTCATAGCGCGGATGTAGCGCGGAGAGCTTGATCGAAATGCCGTCTGAGTCTTCAGGGCCCGCATTAGGCGTTCCCGATTTCGCTTGGGCGATTTTTTTAATGGCATGTTCGTAACTGGCAAAGTAGCGATTCGCGTCTTCCATCGTGCGCGCGCCTTCGCCCAGCATGTCGAAGCTAAAGCGCAGGTAATTGGCGTCGCGGCGCTGCGATTTTGATTCGGCCAGCGCCTCTTCAATCGTCTGTCCAAGCACGAACTGTTTGGCCAGCAATTGCACGGCGCGGAGCGTTCCGGCGACGACGGTTTTTGCGCCCAATTTGCCAAGCAGACCCGGTGGGTGATCCGCGTCGGGCAAAGTCTTTTTGGACAATGCGATCACTGAATTTGATAGCCGCGCCATGACACCGTCACCGTTGCCGTCGAAGTTAGCCCGACCTAGTTGATCCGCAGTTAGTGCAATCGCGGTCGCGGAATCTGGCACGCGCAGCAAAGCCTCTGCCAGTCGCATCAGCGCCAGTCCTTCAGGCTTGGAGATCGGATATTCCTTGAGCAAACTCTCCATCGCCCAGAATGGCGGCGGGTTGTCACGCGCTGCCGTCACCCACGGTCGCGCGATGTCGATGATTTGCGGCCAGTTAATCTCAGCGGATGCCGTATCGACGTTGCGGCGGACGATGGCGAGTTCTTCGCGGTAAGGATTGGGCAGGCGCACGGTGGCTCGCTTCGTAGAGATTCTGAATAGATCGCTATCTTAGGGAGAGTTATGGTTATTTATTCACTAAAATTTAGTGCATTCACCGCATAAAAATTCACCACCATGTCTGAAATCGACGCGATTGATCGAAAAATTCTGTCTGCCTTGCAGAAGGATGGCCGCATCAGCAATTTGAAGCTCGCCGAGGCCGTTTCGCTGTCGCCCACGGCCGTGCTGGCGCGCACACAACGCCTGCATCGAGACGGCTTCATTCTGGGTTACGAAGCGCGCCTCAACCCGATGAAACTGGGCTTTGGCATGACGGTGTTTGTCGAGGTGCTGCTCGACCGCACGACGCCGAACATTTTTGATGCGTTTAAGGCGGCGGTGCTGCTGCATCCGGAGATCAGCGAATGCCATATGGTGGCGGGTGGTTTTGACTATCTGATCAAGCTGCGCGTCGCCGACATGGAGGCGTATCGTGTGTTCGCGAGCCGCCGCTTGTGGCAGTTTCCGGGCGTTCGCGAAACGCGGACGTATGCGGTGATTGAGGAAGTGAAGGACAGCGCGTTATTGCCGCTTTGAGGGAACCTACAAACCTTCATTTTTGGGCACACTAGACCGATAACGCCCTACAGCTTTTCCATGAAATGACTCTTTCATTGGGGCTAAAGCGACGTTTTATGAAAACTTGACTTTAGCCATTTTGGTGCGTTAGCCCCTGTATAACAGTCGTTACACGATAAAGCTGATAGTCAAAGTTTGTACGTCGACAGCAAAATGCTCGTCTCCGTCGTCGCGATTCCCTCCAGCAAACGGATCGCGTTTAACACCTGATCAAAGGCTTCCAGCGAATCGGCGCGCAGCTCGGCGATTAAATCCCAGCGGCCATTTGTCGTGTGCAGCCCAATCACGTTCGGGTGGCCGGTTAGTTCGCGGCGCACCTCGGTCGCGCGATTGCCTTCAACCGCGATGCTCATGAGCGCGCGAATCCGCTGGGTCTCGACGTTGGGCCGAAGCTTGACGGTGTAGCCGACGATCATGCCTTCGCGCTCGAGTCGGGCGATGCGATTTTGCACCGTGGCGCGCGTCACGCCGAGCTTCTTTGCGAGCGCAACGACTGGCATTCGCGCGTTGTCGCGCAGCAAGCCGATCAGCTCACGATCCGTATCATCGAGCGTTGAATTGAGCATTTATGCACCATATATCGAACAACTTGTGTTGTTAATTGTACTTATTGCACCTAATGCACCGTTCACTTTGGCGTCATAAGCGAAGAAAATAGAGGCCTACGCCGCGCTTTAGCGGTGAAACTCGCAGGAGAGCGATGATGACGAGATTTGTAGATGTGCCCACCATGTCACGGCTGGTGCAAGAAGTCGGTGTAACGCAGTTCATAGGGCAACTGGCGAGCACGATTGAAGCGGACTTCGTTCGCTGGGCAGACTTTGACAAGTCGGCGCGCGTTGCTAACCATTCGGTCATTGGCGTGATTGAGTTGATGCCGATCTCCAACGCCGAGCGCTACGCGTTCAAATACGTCAACGGTCACCCGAGCAACACGGCGCAGGGCTTGTACACAGTGATGGCGTTCGGCGTGCTCGCCGACGTGGACACAGGCTATCCAGTGTTGTTGTCGGAACTGACACTTGCCACAGCGATGCGCACTTGCGCCACCTCGCTCATGGCAGCACGTGCGCTGGCGCGTCCCGATGCGCGGCGCATGGCGTTGATTGGCAACGGCGCACAGAGCGAATTTCAGGCGATTGCCTTCCATGCACACCTGGGCATCGACGAAATCGCTGTGTACGACGTTGATAGCGCGGCCACCGACAAACTGGTGCGCAATCTCGCTGACTTTCCAAAGCTGAAAATCATTCGCGCCAGATCCATCGCAGACGCGGTTCGCGGCGCGGACATCGTCACCACAGTCACCGCCGACAAGGCGTACGCCACGATTTTGACGCCCGACATGATTGAGCGCGGCATGCATATCAACGGCGTTGGCGGCGATTGTCCGGGCAAAACCGAGCTGCACGCCGACGTGCTGCGTGGCGCTCGCGTGTTTGTGGAATACGAGCCGCAAACGCGCATCGAAGGCGATATTCAGCAACTGCCACACGACTTTCCGGTCGTTGATTTGTGGCGCGTTCTCGCGGGCACCGCCGAAGGTCGGCAACAGCGCGATCAGGTGACGGTGTTTGATTCGGTGGGCTTTGCGCTGGAGGATTATTCGGCGCTTCGCTACATCTACGATCAGGCTCGAGAGCGAAATCTCGGCGTCGACGTCGAGTTGGTGCCGTCGGCGAATGATCCAAAGGATTTGTTTCGCTACACGCGAAGTGTCGCAGCGCCGGTTAGCTTGCGTCGCGTGGCGTAATCATTCGCGGCGGTCACCCTCATGATGTCCATTCAGGCACCCTCGGCTGCGGTGATGATCCGTCCGCATCGTTTTCGACCCAATTCGGAGACGGCTGAAGACAATACGTTTCAGCGCACATCAATTCATGCCAGCGCGGCTCAAACCGCAAAGGCAGCGCGCGATGAAGTGACGCGTGCCGCTCTGCAGCTAGAGGCCGAAGGCGTGCGCGTGCATCTGTTTGATGACGACGGCGTTCGTGACACACCCGACTCGGTGTTCCCGAATAACTGGTTTTCGACGCATTCCGGCGGCCATGTTGCGCTGTATCCGATGTATTCGCCAAACCGGCGGCGTGAGCGACGCGCCGATGTGATCGAGATGCTCAAGCGTCACTACCGCGTGCAGGACGTCATTGATTATTCCGGGCTGGAGCAAGATGAGCTGTTCCTCGAAGGCACCGGCGCGATGGTGTTTGATCATCTCGCGCGCGTGGCGTACACCGCGCGCTCGAACCGCGCCAATCCGATTGCGCTGGAGCGTTTCAGCACTCACTTTAATTTCGAGCCGATGGTGTTCGGCACCGCTGACACAGCGGGGCGCGCCGTGTATCACACCAATGTGCTGATGTGCGTCGCCACGGAGTTTGCGATGGTGGGCTTCGACCTCTTTGACCATGCCAATCGCGCGTCAGAAGTCCGAGCACGGCTCCGCGAATCAGGGCGGGAAATCATCGAGTTGACCAACGCTCAGATTGCCGAGTTTGCTGGCAACGCGATAGAGCTTTGTGCATCCGGCGGTAGGATTCTCGCCATGTCGACCCGAGCGGCGGCAAGCCTGCGGCCGGATCAGAAAGCCATGATCGAGCGATCGGCGCGCATCGTCTCCATTCCGGTGCCAACGATTGAACTAGCTGGTGGATCGGTGCGTTGCATGATAGCGGGCATTCACTTATCGGCGCGAAACTGACCGATTCCGATGATACTCGGACGCGTGACGCTTATCAGCTTTTTAGTGTAACGCCGTCTGCACGGGGGCTATAGCCTCCTAAGCTCGATTATCGATAATCGTCATTTTGAGCATGTAGCCCCGACGAAAACGCCATTCCAGGGCAAAGCCATACATTTTTTTACAGAATTTTAGGCAATAAAAAACGGCTCCCGAGGGAGCCGTTTTTACGAGGCGATTAACCGATTAAGGCTTTTTCGCTTCTGCTGGAGCAGCGGCTGGTGCCGGTGCTGCGGCTGCTGGAGCAGCTGCTTCAGCTGGGCCACCGACGATTTGTACGGTTTCCCATTTGCCGCCTTTGACCTGGAACACGGTCACTGCGCCGTCTTTGATGTCGCCTTTGTCGTCAAACGCGATCTTGCCAGTCACGCCGTCCATTGACGTTGCTTTGAGCGCGTCGATGATTTTGGCTGTGTCTGGGCCGACTTTAACAACAGCAGCGATAAGCGCGTTGGTAGCGTCGTACACGAACGGTGCGTACACCTGAACGTCAGCGTTGAACTTGGCTTTGAACTTGTCATAGAACGCTGCGCCTTGTGGCATTTTGTCTTTTGGCAGACCAGCGGTCGTAGCAAAAGCACCTTCAGCAGCGTCGCCGCCGAGCTTGATCAGCTCAGCCGATTGTGCGCCGTCGCCAGAGATGAACTTCGCCTTGATGCCGAGTGCTTTCATCTGCTTGAGCATTGGGCCAGCTTGGGCATCCATACCGCCGAACATGATGACGTCAGGGTTCTTGGCCTTAACTTTGGTTAGAACGCCCTTAAAGTCTTGCTCTTTCTCGTTGGCAAGCGCTTCACGGATGACGATTGTGCCGCCAGCCGCTTTTACTGCCTTCTCGGTTTCATCAGCCAGACCGACGCCGTAAGCCGTCTTGTCTTCGATGATTGCGACTTTCTTGGCGCCAAGGCCCTTAACCGCGTAGTTACCGATCGCGGTACCTTGAGCGATGTCGTTCGCGACCATGCGGAACGCGCCCTTGAAGCCTTGCTGCGTGTACTTAGGATTGGTTGCCGAAGGCGAAATCTGGGCAACACCTGCCGTGTTGTAGATCGCAGACGCTGGGATCGTGGTGCCGGAGTTCAGGTGACCCACTACGCCGACGACTTTAGCGTCCATCAGCTTTTGAGCAACAGCGGTTGCTTGCTTAGGATCGGCAGCGTCGTCTTCAGTCAGAAGCTCGAACTTGATCTTCTTGCCATCAAACATCAAGCCCTTGGCGTTAGCTTCCTCAACGGCCAGACGGG
>JBBRGY010000003.1:0-21797 GCA_038223495.1 Burkholderiales bacterium
ATTCGCCGCGGCCGCGCTTGGGCATCATGGCAGCTGGCAAGGCGTACCTTGATGTTCGGCAAGCGCTTGAAGATTTGGGCATTGACGACGACCTCGCGAAGGCCATTGGGCTGCGTGTTTACAAGGTCGGGATGGTGTGGCCGCTGGAGCCCGAAGGCGTCCATGAATTCGCATCAGGTCTCGAAGAAATTCTGGTTGTCGAAGAGAAGCGGCAGGTTCTCGAATATCAGCTGAAAGAGCAGCTCTACAACTGGAAAGAAGACGTTCGTCCGCAGGTCGTCGGCAAGTTCGACGCCAAGGGCGAATGGGTGCGCCCGCATGGCGATTGGCTTTTGCCTGCGCCGTCCGAGTTAACGCCAGCGATGATCGCGCGGGTGATTGCGGGACGCATCGCGAAGTTTTACGTGAGCGACCGCGTTAAGCAGCGCGTCGAATGGATCAACGAGAAAGAGCGCGTGCTCGCCAAAAAGGTGATCGACATCGCCCGCGCACCGTATTTTTGTTCGGGCTGTCCGCACAACACGAGCACCAACGTGCCCGAAGGCTCACGCGCCGTCGCGGGCATCGGCTGTCACTATATGGCCGTGTGGATGGATCGCGCGAGCACGTTCACACAGATGGGCGGCGAGGGCGTGCCGTGGATTGGTCAAGCGCCGTTCACCAACGAAAAGCATATTTTTGCGAATCTCGGTGACGGGACTTATTACCACTCGGGCTTGCTGGCGATTCGCGCCAGCGTCGCTGCGGGCGTCAACATCACCTACAAAGTTCTTTACAACGATGCGGTTGCGATGACCGGTGGCCAGCCGCACGACGGGCCGCTTTCACCGCTCACGATTCTTCAACAAGTCGTCGCTGAAGGCGTGAAGAAAGTCTGCGTAGTCACTGACGAACCCGAGAAATATGAAGGCGTCGCGTTACCCGCGAATTGCCCGGTCTATCATCGTGATCGCCTCGATGAAATTCAGCGCGAGTTCCGCGATTCACCCGGCTGCTCCATCATCGTTTACGACCAGACGTGCGCCGCAGAAAAGCGTCGTCGCCGCAAAATAGGCAAGTTCCCTGATCCGGCAAAACGCGTGGTCATCAACGAAGCGGTATGCGAAGGTTGCGGCGATTGCGGCGTGAAATCGAACTGCGTTTCCGTGATGCCGCTCGAAACCGAATTTGGCCGCAAGCGCACCATCGATCAGTCGAGCTGCAACAAAGATTTCTCATGTGTGAACGGCTTTTGCCCGAGCTTTGTGACGGTTGAGGGCGGCGCACTCAAGAAGCCTGCGAAGGCCGGTACGGTTGAGTTCGGTGACATTCCTGAACCAACGATCCTCGCGCTCGACAAGCCTTACAACATCCTTGCAACTGGCATCGGCGGCACCGGCGTGCTGACGGTCGGTCAGGTGCTCGGCATGGCTGCCTTCCTCGAAGGTAAGGGCCTCACTATTCTTGACATGTCGGGTCTGGCGCAGAAAAACGGCTCGGTGATGAGCCACATCCGCATTGCGCCGACTCAGGAAATGCTGCACGCGACGCGCGTCGCGGCCGGTGAAGCGCAACTCATTTTGGGTTGTGACGTGCTCACCACAACCGCCGAAGATTCGCTCGCGAAGATGGCCGTTGGCGTGACCAAGGCGATCATCAATTCGGCCATAGTGATGCCCGCAACTTTCACGCATAGCGCTGATCTCAAGTTTCCGCTCGGCAGCATGGAGCGCGAAATTACTGAAGCTTGCGGCGCGGACTCTGCGTGGTTCCTGGACGCAACGAAGGTTGCTACGCGCCTGATGGGTGACTCGATTGCGACCAACCTGTTCGTGCTCGGTTACGCATGGCAAAAGGGCTTTATCCCATTGCTCGAAGCCACAATTTTGCGCGCGATCGAACTGAACGGCGCTGCTGTTCCGATGAACAAAAGCGCGTTCCTTTGGGGCCGTCGCGCCGCAGTTGACCTGAAGCGCGTCGAAGAAATCGCGACGCCAAAAATCGCGGCTCCGGTGTCGATGAAACTCAGCGAATCGCTTGATGAAACGATCTCGCGCCGCGTTCAATTCCTCACCGATTATCAGGACGCAAGCTACGCAAAAACGTACAGCGATTTCGTAGCGTTCGTGCGGCAAGCCGAGACAGCAAAGTTGCCTGGCAAGACCGCGTTGACTGAAGCTGTCGCCCGTTACTACTTTAAGTTGCTTGCGGTCAAAGACGAATTCGAGGTCGCACGCTTACATAGCAACGGTGAATTCGAGAAGCGTATTGCTGGCCAGTTCGAGGGCGATTACAAACTTAACTTCCACCTCGCCCCTCCGCTCTTCTCAAAGAAAGACCCAATCACCGGCGAACTCAAAAAGCGTCAGTTCGGCCCGTGGATGATGAGCGCGTTCCGCTTCCTCGCTTCACGGAAAGGCCTGCGTGGCACCGCGCTCGACGTCTTCAAAAACACGGATGAGCGCCGCATGGAGCAGCAGCTCAAGGTGGACTACCGCCGACTGATCGAAGAAGTCGTCGCCAAACTGGCACCGCACAACCATTCGCTCGCCGTACAGCTCGCGCAAATCCCCGAGGACATTCGCGGGTATGGGCATGTGAAGGAGCGTCACTTCAAGGCAGCGAAACTGAAAGAGGCTGGCATAAAAGCTGAGTTTGATTCATCCAAAGTGGTGATTTCGATTACGACACAGGCTTTAACCAAAGCGGCATAAAGAAGCGTTTTAACTTCAAAATTTGTTTTGAAGTTCCGATGCGAATCCGGTCGATGCAAACGAGAGACCTCATGAAGGCAGCGTTGTCGGCTCTCAAGAGGCTGATGTGGTCAACAATTCTGCTGACAGTCGTACTGCTTGCTCAACCTTACGCGTATGCTGCTGCGAATCAAACGTCAGGCCTCATTAATTTCGTCAATGACTATGCGGGTGTTCTAACGCAGCCCGAGCTTAACCATCTCGAGCAGACGCTTAAGGCGATTGACGACAGTGGCGGTTATCAGGCTGCGGTGGTCATCTACCCAAAAGCCCCGGACGGTGTCAGCGCCGATAACGCAACTGAGCTAGCCGATAAACTCCTCGTCGGCTCGGCGGTAAAGGATCGTGGAATTGTCTTCTTCGTTTTCATTGCTGAGAAATCGATTCGCATCGAAGTTGGCTATGGCCTCGAAGAGTTTGTGACGGACGCCCTCGCGCGACGCACCGCCGAACAAATGTCCTCGCGTATGACGCGTGGTGAATTCGCTGGTGCGCTCAACGAGGCGATCAACCGACTGCGACCGAATCTGGACAAGTTAGACCACGTCAAGGAAACGCGCACGAGAAGCGAGTGGTTACCCGACGTTGTCTTAATGACGATCGAAGGTTTCCGGGGCGTGGGCTTTTATCTTGCGCATCGCAGCGAGTTTACGAAGCAGCTGGCCGCCTGGTGGAAATCCGTTGACCGTCAGGGTAAGCAAGTTCTGTCAGTTGTGATCGTCATTTGGTTGCTGGTGACCGCTGCCTGTCTGCGCCCGCTACTGGGCGGCTTGCTTTTTCTGCTATTGCCACGGCGATGGGCTACACATAACGCGTTCGACTGGATGTTCTTCCGCGGCACCGATGCCTCCTTGGGCAAGCGGTTGCGTGAGCAAAGAATGTCGCTCGATAAGTATGACAAGACCTTTCTGTTTGCAGACTTCTTCATTTATGGCTGGGTGGCGTTTTGCCTTGTTGGCATGGCGCTTACTGCATTTATTCTTGTGGTGGGACAACCTGGTGGTTTTGGTGGTGCGGGTGCTTGGGCGCGCTGGTGAGATGTAATCGGTGGAACTGATGGTGGAGTGTTGCGCCATTGAACTCAATCCTACGCGCTTGCGGCTGCGAATCACACATCAGTCTCATATATTTTTGTGAATGACTGTTACTGTGTGCTGACGCGGTGCGTGCTCGACAACTGTGGCCAACTCGACCGCGAGCAACACGCCCATCGGGGCGCGCGTTACGGCCTCAGATAGCGCTTGTCATCGAACGTCGAGATCCATTGAGGCTTGTACACCACGGCGATGGTCACGATCATTCCGGTAAGAAGCGCCTCGGCAAATGCCAGATGGATGCCATAAGGCAAATACTCAGAAAGCAACCGGCCGAGTGATTGTCCGTCGTTTAGCGACCAAAGGCACAACGATGCCAGCAGTGCCATAAATCTAGCCAGCGCAGCGCCGCCGAACGCCACCACAAAAATGTAGACAAAAAAGTTTGCCGGTAGCCACCGGTGACTTGCCCAGAGCACGAGCCGTGTCGTCGCGATCGGCACGAGTGAGAGCGGCACCCATATCGCTGCAATGTTCAAAAAAGAACCGGAATGGATCGTGATAAACACGACTGTGGCGAGCGCGCCAGATAGCAATGCAAGAGGAACGCCAAGCGCTAGCGTAATGCCCGTCATCGCCAGTAGATGAAAAGTAAAACCACCGTTAAGCGTGGCTTTTAGGCTCCACGTGGCAACGACGATTGCAATCGTCGCGTGCCAGACGTGCGTCAACGAACAGGTTGTCAATCGTGCCCAGTCGCCGTATTTTGAAGCGTAACGGATCGCAAGCGAAAGGGTCAGCAGCATCAATACCCAACAACTCGTCAGACTCACTAAGGACAGATTTTCCGCGTACAGATTCACCGACTAACGATAGTCGCTCATCGTCACTGCGTCATTGACGCATCGCAAGTTGTGCATGGTTTGATCCGCATCGAACGCTCCGTTGTGCGCAGGCGAAGTCAGCATCGACATTGATTGCAGCTCTTTCATCGCCGCGCTCCATTGCGTCGTGTAGCGCGTCGGAATATCCACATGACGTGCACCCTCTACGAGTAGCCAGCGCTTGGGTTCAGGGGCTGCGGCGTAGAGCTTCCTGGCGACTTCAACTGGGATTCGATAGTCATTGCTCCCATGCATGAAAAGCGTCGGCATACAGAGCTTGGGGGCCCTGGCCAATGAGTCGAAATACTGCGTTTGCACTACGGAGAGCGGGATCCATTTGTATGAAGTGAACGCCTGCATTTCGCTGACGCTGGTGAACGCGCTTTCCATGACCAGACCGGCTGCATCTTTGCCGTCGGACGAGTTTGCCAACTCCATAGCCATTGCCCCGCCGAGCGAGTGACCATAGATGTATCGGAAGCTCTTCGGCGCACGTCGCGTGAGTTCGGCCCACGCGACGTGCGAGTCCTCGTATGCGGTCTCTTCCGATGGCAATTCGCCGTCGCTCTTGCCAAAGCCGCGGTAGTCGATCGCGAGCACGGAGAATCCTTCGTCGTGCAGCTTCATGATGCGCGGCAAGTTGGCTGAGATGCCGTAACCGGCACCATGCAGGTAGAGCGCTGCGGGCGGGTTAGCTACCTTCTTGTTGGCGGGAATCCACCATGCGTGCAGCTTGCTTTTCGATTTACCAACGGTTAGCCACACGTCCTCAAACTTCGCCTGATATTCGGCGGGTGAGTGGCTCGCTTCTTTGCTCGGGCGAAAAATGACTTGACGCTGAAAATCGTCGAGCGAGGTGCATGCGGCCAGCAGTCCGCTAGCAAGGATGACGGCGGTGATTGCGGAAAGGAGGGTACGACGGGACATGGCGGGCGATTAATTCAAGCGACTGCTATTGGTGGTGATTTTGGCCGCAAAGTTCCGCGATGGGTAAACGCAAACGCACAAAAAAAGCAGACCTAAGCCTGCTTTTTTTGGAAGTGACTCGAACCGGTTTAGGAACCGGATTTCACGTCCATCTGGCTTTGCTGGTAGTTTTGCATGCCGACGCGCTCGATGAGCTGCAATTGCGTTTCCAACCAGTCGATGTGCTCTTCTTCGCTCTCCAGAATTTCCTTGAGCAAATCGCGCGTGACGTAATCCTTTGCCTCTTCGCAGTAGGTGATCGCAACCTTCAAATCAGGGTGCGCGATCATTTCGAGCTTCAGGTCGCAACTGATGCATTCGGCCACATCTTCGCCGATCATGATCTTGCCGACGTCTTGCAGATTAGGCAGGCCATCGAGAAACAAAATGCGCTCAATTCGTCGATCAGCATGCTTCATCTCGTCGATGGATTCATGCATTTCGTGCGCGCCCAACTTGTCCAGCCCCCAGTTTTTGTACATCCGCGCGTGCAAAAAATACTGGTTAATCGCGACCAGCTCGTTGTAGAGGATCTTGTTGAGGTGAACGATGACTTGTTTGTCGCCCTTCATGATGGGAGCTCCTGGATTTGCGACGAGAGACAGACTGGGCGAGAGAAGTGCGATCGCCTGGACAAGCGTTTGCCCGCAAACGGTGACCCTATATCGCGAGGAGCGCCTTTGGTCTCAGGCAAGGCACACCTCAGTATTGTTTGCTTTTATGCCGAAACCGTCAAATAAATCAATGACTTATTGAAAAAAATATGCCTAGAAATTTCTGTGTAAATACCCATTGCCTGGCGATTTTGCAAGGTTGTGGAATAACAACTTCTAAACGAAATGACCTATGCACAGAGGCTATCTTCAATTAATCGCTTTAATCGACTTTTGCTGAAATGCGAAACCAGCCCAAATGAAAGCTGGCATTCGGCCTAAAGCTGAATACTGAAATAACTAGGCGGCCTGTGCGTAAGTCGCACCGAGCGCGTCATCCAGAATAGATTTTGCGCAATCGGTGCACTTGCCACAACAAGTGCCTACACCGGTCTGGAACGCCAGATCGCTCATGGTGCAAGCGCCATCGGCTACTGCTTGGCGGATGGCTTTGTCGTTAACGCCGTGACAGATGCACACGATCATCGATGAAATTAACTACCGCTGAGGAGCGAAGAATATTTGGTAATGCGAACTATTCGTAATATTGTGGCGGCTTGTGGAATTTCAGGCAAACAGTTTTCTCTAACCCGTGAGCGCCAGCGTCACGCGATAAGTGATAAACGATGCTAGATAGGCGAGCGCAAACAGATAACTCGCCATCAAAATCGGCATTTTCCAGCCACCTGTTTCGCGCTTCACCGTGGCAAGTGTCGACAAACATTGCGGCGCAAACACGAACCACGCCAACAACGAAAACGCTGTCGCGAGGCTCCACGATTTGGCGATGATCGGCGACAGCGCCTGCGCGGTATCCGCGCCTGTTGCCGCGAGGGCATACACCGTGCCCAGCGCACCGACCGCAACTTCGCGTGCTGCAAGACCCGGCACCAGCGCGATGCTGATTTGCCAGTTAAATCCAATCGGCTGAAAAACTACCGCTAGCGCGTGGCCCAACACCCCGGCAACACTGTATTCAATAGCCGGGCCAGTCGCACCGGGCGGCGGTCCCGGAAAACTGGCTAACAACCACAACGCAAGCGTGAGCACAAAAACAATGGTGCCAACCCGACGCAAAAAGATCAGCGCTCGCTGCCACAAACCGAGCGCGAGATTGCGCACTGTGGGCCAGTGGTAGGCGGGCAGCTCCATCATCAGCGGGCGCACTTGACGACCGCTCGTCGTGAACGTTTTGAGTACCCACGCCACGCCCATTGCGCCAAGAATTCCCGCGCCGTAAAGTGCAAGCAAAACGAGCCCTTGCAGCTCGATGCCCCCCCACATTTTTCGCGCTGGAACAAATGCGCCGATCAATAGCGCATACACCGGAAGCCGCGCGGAGCAGGTCATCAGCGGGGCAATCATGATGGTCACCCAGCGGTCGCGCGCGTTGCTGATCGAGCGTGCCGCCATGATGCCCGGAATCGCACAGGCAAAGCTTGACAACAGCGGAATGAACGAACGGCCCGACAGGCCAACCGACGCCATCACGCGATCCAGCAGAAACGCCGCGCGCGGCAAATAACCCGATTCTTCAAGAATCAAAATGAAGAAAAAGAGGATCAAAATTTGCGGCAGGAACACGACCACGCCACCCAGCCCCGCGATGATTCCATCAACGACTAGACTGCGAATCCATCCGTCGGGCAACAACGCCCCGAGCGACGTGCCCAACCATGCGGTGGCGTTTTTAATCGCATCCATCGGGACCGTTGCCCAAGCAAACACCGCCTGAAACATCAGAAACAAAACGATCACCAACAGTATCGGGCCAATCACCGGATGCAGCACCACGCGATCAATGCGATCACTTTGCGTGTGTGGAAATTGATCGTCAACGCCCAGCGTTTGCAGAATGCGGCGAACGGTTTCGTGATCGCCAGCTGTTTCGTGCGCGCGGCTGGGGCCAATTGCGGGCGCTCCGTTCTGTTCCCTATCCCCCTGTGGCAGAGGGGTAGGGTGAAGGGGCACGTGGCTTGAGGAATCAACTTGGCTGTGTGCGCGACCGTCGCCCTCTCCCATCAAAGGAGAGGGGGCAGAACGGTATTGACGTGTTGCTTCCGCGACAGCCCTCCGCCAAACCTCTTTGTCCTCGATCAAAGCCCGCAACGCCTCATCGCCGCCCGACTTGACACCAATCGTTTCAACTACAGGTACACCCAACGCTTTCGACAAAACGCTAGCGTCGACATGGACTCCGCGAGCAAGCGCAATGTCAGCCATGTTGAGTGCAACAATGATTGGTAATCCGAGCCGTTGCACCGCCAGCACCAATCGCAAATTGCGCCGCAAATTAGTCGCGTCGACGACACATACAACTAGGTCAGGCTGCTTCTCGCCGCGAGCGCGGCCGTTCAACACGTCAATGGTTACGCGCTCATCGGGCGAGCGAGGATAGAGGCTGTAAGCACCCGGCAAGTCGAGCACGCGCACTGGCTTTCCGACATCGGTGCGCAGTCGTCCCTCTTTACGCTCGACCGTTACGCCCGCGTAATTAGCGACTTTTTGTCGACTGCCTGTGAGCAGATTGAACAGCGCAGTCTTGCCGCAATTCGGGTTACCAACCAGTGCGACTAAGGTGCCTGGCGGAAAAAAGTGAACCGTTGATTGGCTCATTATTCAGCCGACAGCACCCTAATGCAGCGTGCCTCGGCGCGTTTGAGCGCAAAGGTCGACGCGCCGACACGCACCACGAGCGGGTCACCGCCGAGCGCGCTGCGCCCGGTAACGGTCACCAGTTCACCCGCTATGAAGCCAATATCTTCCAGCCAATGTGACCACTCCGGTACATCAACTGGCGCATGCAATGCGGCGACCACGTAGCGTTGGCCCACGACGGCCTGATCGAGGCCAAATCCCAATGCGGACTGCTCGGCGACTGAATGCTTCATTTCAAGGGAGCTTTTGAGGTGGCGAATACTACGAATTCACCGCTCACAAAAGCACTGAGGAGAGTTGGAACGTCTGGCGCGTTTGAAGTGCGTTGCACCGGGGCGAATCCACGATGTGCGGAGAAGCGTTGTAGGGCGAACGGAGTCGATAGAAAGGCGAGCAACATGAAATATATATTTCTAGGTTCATATCATAACCTATATGCGAACCATTCGTATTTCTCTAAATTCATCAGTGCCAATGTCACCGCGCGAATGTTTCCGCCGCGCGACGCTTTACGTGGCTGACGACCTGTGTCAGTCCGCCACGTGCTCTACGAACTGACGCGCCAACATCGTTTGGCGGGTAGTTTGTCGAGGAAATTGCCTTAGTGCGTATCAAACGAAAATCCTTATTGGGAACTAAATATATCGGCACCCCAAAATATTTTCGTATATATATTGCGAATAGTTCGCATTAACTGTAAAGTCATCACACCGAAATGCAAGTAACACTTTTTAGTGCACAACATGCCAGTCACTTCCGACACGATCACCGCTGACGCGCCCAGCGTAACCAGCGTAGCCCGATCGCGCGCAACGCTATCTGTAAGCGCAGGTGTCCTCTCTCGGTCGAATGCCGCATCTAGCGCCACACGTCGCATTAACGCGGACCGAACCAGCAGTAGCGCCGACGTAGGGCCGCAAAACGGCGTCGTGCCGTTGAAGCGTTTGACCGCAGGCCGCAAGGAATTAAAGATTGGGCACGACGGCGCAACGTACTTGCTGCGCATTACTAAATCAAACAAACTTATTTTGACGAAAGCTGACGGCACCACGCAAGTCGATGCAACTTCCTGACTGTTTATCGCTGATTAGCCAAGCCGGATTCGCACTCCCTGGCACTAGCCATATCGGCACCCTTGAAGCGAGCACAGCGCGTTACAAAGCGTCCCCACACGCAGCGCCACTCGCCCAGGCCCATTGAAAGTTATAGCCGCCGAGCCACCCGGTGACGTCCACCACCTCGCCGATGAAATGCAATCCGGGAACCGCTTTTGCCTCCATGGTTTGCTGCGATAGAACCCGCGTATCAACGCCACCCAGCGTAACCTCGGCCTTTTTGTAGCCCAGCGTTCCCGACGGCTTCAGCGGCCACGCATTGAGCAGCGTGGCGACCTGATTCAGCTCGAATTTCGTCCACTCCGCCAACGGCTTTGCCGGAGCATGTGCTGCGGCCCACGAATCGCCCAATCGCTGCGGCACATGTTCCGCGAGCGCCTTCGTGAACGACGTCGGAACAGGGCGGCGCGCACGCAGCTCATCGAGCCAAGTCGCCGCATCGACCCCCGGCAGCAAATCAAACAGGACGTCGCCACCTGGTTGCCAATAGTTCGATATTTGCAACACAGCCGGGCCCGACAATCCGCGATGCGTCAACAGTGCTGCTTCGCGAAACTCCAGATCCGAATCATCGCAGCGAGCCACGGTGTCAAACGCCACGCCCGACAACATGCCATAGCGCTCCATTGCAGGCGCATCAAGCGCAAGTGGCACGAGCCCGGCGCGCAGCGGCGTGACCGGCACGCCAAATTGCTTCGCTACCTCGTAGCCAAACGCCGTCGCACCCGTCGCCGGAATGGAGAGACCGCCCGTCGCAATCACAAGCTTCGGCGCGGTAATGGTTCCGCGCGAAATGTCCACGGCGAAGTCACTACCTTGACGAATCTGCTGAACCGTCACCGGATTCATCAGCGTCACATGGCCCTTTGCACATTCATCAATCAGCATGTCGATGATCTGCTGCGACGACTCATCACAGAACAATTGTCCCAACGTTTTCTCGTGATACGAGATGCGATGCTTCGTGACCAGCGCGACGAAATCCAGGGGCGTAAATCGGGCAAGTGCCGAACGACAAAAGTGGCGGTTTTGCGACAGAAAATTAGCAGGACTCGTGCCAATGTTTGTGAAGTTGCAGCGGCCACCGCCCGAAATACGAATCTTCTCGCCAATGGTTTCCGCGTGGTCAATCAACGCGACGCGCCGACCACGCTGCCCCGCACGTGCCGCGCAAAAAAGCCCCGCCGCACCGGCACCGACAATGATTACGTCAAAGTTTTGTTGCATGCTGCAAATGTAGCGGTGGCGATGGATATTCGCCGAGAATCAGTCGAGGTGCCGCACCTTGTGAAACGCTTGCGGTCCCGCTTTAACCGGCGCGACTCACACCATTTTGGTGTCGCCCATCATGACATCGACGCCCGCACTGGCAAAGTTACCCAAGTCGGCAGCGGTGGCCTGTCCTTGTGGCGAGGCCATTGCTATGCCGATAGCGGCCATCGATTCAAACTCAAGAATGGCCACGAGATAGATGCCGTGTTTCCCTGCCATGCCCATCACGTCTCCAGTGGTGACTTCATAGCTGATTAACCCGGGAATGGTCTTCGCTAGCGGCAAATGCGTGTTGTAGTAATAGTGATCAAACGCGGCGGGATCTTTCGGTTGTTGATAGATCGCGAATAGCTTAGCCATGACGTTGCTCCTTGGGTGTTCGTGAGCAGCTATTGTGCGCTTTTGCGGCTCGCCGATTTGATGAATTCAACGCTGCTAAAGCCCGGTGCGGACCAGTCCGCGTCAATCGCCACCGCTAGCACCGTGTCGCAAGATGCGTGCTTCATCACGCCCTATGAACAAGGCCAACGGCGACAAGGTGCGCTGACATGGCTTCGTACGAGGTGAAGTGATGAGTATTGATTCCAAGTCTTGCAGCAGCCGCCACGTTGATGGCCTGATCGTCGACGAATAGCGCATCGGTTGCGGTGACGCCTGCTGCTGCTAGAGCCGCCGCGTAGATGTTTGCATTGGGCTTTGCGGATTGGACGACGCTCGAATTGATGATTGCGTCAAACTGACTCAGTAGATCAAGCGCCTTGAGGTCTTGTTCCAGACGGGATGTTGCGTTCGTTACAAGAACGACCGGCACTTTACGGCGGACGTCACGCACAAGATTTAGCACTGGGTCGTTAACTTCACCATGCGGCTGCGACCAGAATCGAACGGCCGCCGATACGGCAGCTTTGGGATATTTGTGCAGCAAACGGGATTCGATAGTTTGGCGCCACTGTTCATCTGAAATTCGGCCTTCGATCGCGTCACGAATTAGTTTTGGCTCAAATGCAGTCGCGCGCAATGCGCCGTGCGGCAGGCCGTGCAACTTCTCCAGATCAGTATCCTCACGCGGCCATAGGCGGACCACGCCGTCGAGATCGATGAGCAGCGCGCGCACTTACCCTTGCTCTCTCAGTAGCATGGCGGCTGAACGAATTGACCTTGGCAGCGCATGGTAGATCGTCCGAAAGGAATGTTGTGAATGCATTGGCAAATTATCAGCGCAGCGACGATTGACCTCATGTTTTCAAGGGATGACTCGGGTTTTTGCGGGCGTTGTATCTGCGTATTTTCAAGTTTCGGGAGAGGTCCCTCGGCCCGCTAACTTCGCGCCCATTCGCGTACGAACGATCAAAACGCCTCAATCCTTCACCCTGCCTCAGGTTGGCGATATAGCATTTCGCTGGAATGACTATTTCACGAGGGCTGGATAGCGTTTATCGAACTTGTCGACTATTGACAATAATCACGCTCAGCCCCGAGATATTAGTCGTTGCAGCAAAAAGCTGTAACCGCAGCAACTACACTTGTAGTCAATGCAAACCGATTCCGAAACTCCCGTTCGAACCAATCACCTGCGCTGTATCGGCTACGCCATCCGCACGATTTTTCGTGTGCTGCCCGCTTTGGGCCGCGAGTCGGATCACGTCAATCCGCCGTCTGGGCTTTCGTTCAAGCATTTCGCCATCGGCGGCGTCATCTGCGCGATTCTGCTGGTCGGGACGATCATCACGATTGCTCGGCTGGTGCTTCGCGCCGTGGTGTGACACACTCGGTCGGTCGTGCCAGTCAATTACCTTTCTAATCTCACTGCACCGGTTCGCACGCAGCGGGCGAATCTGCATCTGGGCGTTGCGCTTGCTTTCGTGGCCGGAGCGTTGAACGCGGGTGGATTTCTGGCGATTGGCCAGTACACCTCACACATGACGGGCATCGTTTCGGCTGCGGCGGATGACTTGGTGCTGGGCAAGACGGCGCACGCCATTGCGGGTCTTTTGTCGCTGGCGGCGTTCGTGGTCGGCGCGATGACTACGGCGCTGATGGTGAGTTTCGCCAAGCGTACGGCATCAAGCATGACCTACACCGCACCGCTGTTGCTGGAAGCGTTGCTGCTGCTCGTGTTCGGGCTGGTCGGCGCGACATTGCAGTTGCAGACTTTGGTAAGCGTGTCGCTGACGGCGATTCTGCTTTGCTTTGTGATGGGCTTGCAAAATGCACTGATTACCAAAATCTCAAACGCAGAAATTCGCACGACGCACATCACCGGGCTGGTCACCGACATTGGTATTGAGCTCGGTCGACTGGTGTACTGGAACCGTACACAAGGGGCGACCGCGCCGCTGGTTCGCGCGAACCGAACCAAGCTGCGCGTGCTGGGATCGCTGATTTTTTCGTTCGCACTGGGCGCGGTGCTGGGTGCGCTGGGCTTCAAATACCTGGGCTACGTGTCGACCGTGCCGCTGGCGATTGTGCTGGTCGTGGTGTCGGCGGCGCCGTTCTTTAGGCGAATTCCACACCCACGCGGCGACGCCCGTTAAGCGATATTGAGCAATCGCTCACAAGAGATTGCATCAAAAGACTATCTTTTTGCACTGCAACACGGCATAATTGATGGTTGCTTGAAAAAGCATCGTTCGCTGATTAGTGCATCGCCCCGCATAACTTCCCAAACTTCCACCGAAAGGTGTCGCAAGTCTGGTGATTGACCTTAAAAAGCTCTAGCCATCGCTGGCTCTAAAAGCTTCTCAAGTTCCGAGTGTTGGTCGACGCGTTTCTCTTCGGTCTTCTACAACATTCGTCCTAAATTTTAAAAAGGTTGCGCCGCACGGTGCGAGCGTTGGCATTTGCTTTTTGCATTTGCGTGAACGCTTGACGCATTGTGTCTTCGCAAGAGCATATGAGTTTGCATACAGACAATCAAAACAACGACGCGACTTTCGAGTCGCATTCTGAAAACGATTCCGCTGCGTCTTTTGACGACGTGGTGGATATGGCTGGCGAGGCCGACGTTGAAGTCAACGGTTTCGCGGCACTCAATTTAAATTCCGCACTTCTGCAAGCCGTAGAAGCGCTCGGTTACACCCAGCCCACGGGCGTGCAGGCCGAAACCATTCCCGCAGCTTTGGCTGGCGGCGACTGGATGGTGTCTGCACAAACCGGCAGCGGCAAAACTGCGGCTTTCCTCTTGCCAGCGATTCATGCGCTGCTGGAAACGCCACCAATGTCCAAAGGCGAGCAAGTTGCTCGCAATCGACGCGCTGGTGCGAGCCCCCGCGTGCTGATTCTGTGCCCGACGCGCGAACTCGCGCAACAAGTTGGCGCTGAAGCGATTAGCCTCGTGCGTTTTTGCCGTGGCATTCGCATCGCCAACGTTGTTGGCGGTACGCCATTCGGCAAGCAGCTGATGGACCTGCGCGGCGCGAACCTCGTGGTCGCAACGCCGGGTCGTTTGCTTGACCTGAACCGCAACGGCCAGATCGATCTCGAAGCCGTGCAAACGCTCGTCGTTGACGAAGCTGACCGCATGCTCGACCTGGGTTTCTCGGAAGACTTGGAAGCCATTCACGTTGCCACAATCAAGCGTGACCGCACGCTCATGTTCAGCGCCACGTTCGCGCCGCGCATCATGCAGCTCGCGTCAAACGTGATGCGCAGCCCGAAAAAAATCGAGCTGGCTAGCGCGCAAGACATGCATCAAAACATCGAGCAGCGTCTGCATTGGTACGACGACATGTCGCACAAAAATGCGATCCTCGAACACTATCTGCAAGACGAATCGATGGGCCAAGCCGTCGTGTTCACGGCGACGCAAATCGAGACTGATGAGCTGGCCGATGAGCTGCGCCAATCGGGCTACGCCGCTGCGGGTTTGCACGGCGCGATGCCACAAGTCGTGCGTAATCGTCGTTTGCAATCGCTGCGCGATGGCTCTACCAAAATTTTGATCGCAACGGATGTGGCCGCTCGCGGTATCGACGTCCCCGGCATCACGCACGTCATCAACTATGGCTTGCCAATGAAACCGGAGGATTACATCCATCGTATCGGCCGCACCGGTCGCGCTGGCAAACAGGGTTTGGCGATTACGCTCGCCGGTTTCCGTGATCGTTTCAAGATTCGCAACATCGAGCGCTTCACCGAAAACCGTATTAACGAAGCCGTGGTCGAAGGCCATGAGCCAAAGACCCAACATAGCCGTCCACAAGGTGGCGGATATGGTGGTGGCGGTTACGCGGGTAATGCCGGCGGTGGCGGCGGTCGTTTTGATCGCGGTGCGCCTCGTCAGTCTTATGGTGATCGCGCTCCGCGTCCATCGTACGGCGACTCGCCGCGCACAGAATCTGCACCACGCGCTGACTTCGCGCCAAGCCCTTACGCGGGTCGCTCTGAGCAGCCAGCACGTCCGGCCTATGGTCGCGACAACGGTGGTTACAACAATGATCGCGCACCGCGCACCGGCGGTTACGCCGGTAACGGTGGCAACTTTGGCGGTGGTGAAGATCGTCGTCCAGCGTTTGCTGATCGTGGCCGTTCGGACTCACGCTTCAGCGCTCCGCGCGCTGATGCGTACCCACGCGCCGATGCGGCACCACGTTCGTACGAAGGCCGCGAAGAGCGCCGTCCATTCGGCGGTGATCGTGCTCACGCTGGCGCTTCTGCCGATTATGGCGACCGTAATGATCGCCCAGCGCGTTCTTTCGGTGATCGTGATTCGCGTCCGTTCGCTGATCGCGCACCACGCGCCTATCCTGATCGCGCAGAGCGCGGTGATCGTGAGCCCCGCTCGTTCGGCGCACCAGCGTCACGCGGCGAATACGCACCACGTCCACGCACTGAGCGTGCGGACACGTTCGAACGTGCAGAGCGCGCCGAATATGCGCCACGTCCAGCGCGTGCGTTTGAGCATGAGGCCCGCGCACCGCGTCATAGCGAACGCACTGCAGGCCCTGCAACAACGGCTCCCGCTGACGGTGGCAATCGTGCAGCACGTCGTGCAGCCAAGCAGGCTGAATACGCTGCGACAGTCGCGGCACAAGGCGGCGAATAGTCGTAACGATGTAGCCCGTCCTTGAGTCGGGTTAATTCAAAAGGCGGGCATTGCCCGCCTTTTTTGCGTTCTGAGATGTGCGAAAGTTTGCGGACGTTGCCCGATGGATTACGAGGCGGGCAGTGCCCGCCCTACGCGAGTGATTTTCGCCACAATTGCCACTGCGCGACAATAGCGACTTGTTCATTGATTCGACGTTATTGCAGAAATAGCGCCGACAACGCTTCGCATGTGCAACGCTTCACTTCATTCCTTCATTCGTACATGGGTGGGTGTCATAGCGCTCACGCTCGCCCCTGCGGTCGCTGCGCAAGCCTTTCCAACGAAACCTATCCATCTTGTCGTGCCGAATGCGGCCGGTGGCGCGGCAGACATCACTGCGCGCGCCGTCGGACAAAAGCTCTCCGAAGCTTTCGGTCAGCCGGTCATCATCGAGAACAAGCCGAGCGCCGGCGGAATCATCGCCGCTGAGCAGGTCGCCAAGTCAGAACCGGACGGTCACACCATTTTGCTCATCTCCAGCGGCACCGCGGTGAGTGCGGCGCTCTTCAAATCACTTCCGTATGACACGCGCAAAGACTTCGCGCCCGTGTCAAAGCTCGCTTCGTTTGATCTGGTGATCGCGGTGACGGACAACAGTCGCTTCAAGTCTTTGAACGACCTGCTGGCGTTCGCAAAAGCGAACCCTGGCAAATTAAACATCGGTACACCGCAAGTCGGCACCACACAAAACCTCGCTGCTGAATTTTTCAAAAGTGCGGCGGGCGTTGACATGCAGGTCGTTCCGTTCAACGGCACGCCGCCAGTGATTGCTGCACTTCGCGGTGGCAATCTTGACGCGATGGTCGATATCCTCGGTCCGTTGATGCCGCAAATCGCGTCTAAAGCACTGCGTCCGCTGGCGTTGTTGGGCGATGGCCGAGCCGCGCAATTACCTGGAATTCCTGCCGCTCACGAGGCGGGCGGATCGCTCGCAAAATTCAGCGCAGCATCGTGGAACGGGCTCGCCGTTCCCGCCAAAACGCCGAAAGAAATCGTCGCAAAACTCAATCGCGAAATCACTCGCATCCTTGCGCTGCCGGACGTTAAGCAGCGACTCGCCGATCTCACGCTCGTGGCGCAAAGCAGCACGCCCGAGCAACTCGCGACACTGCTCGACAACAACATTACGCGTTGGGCCGAAGTGATCGAGCGCGCCAAGATTCCGAAGCAATAATCGACAGGAATACCCAGCATGAATCTCAGTGTCGGCCTGATTGGCTACGGCGAAGTTGGCAAGATTTTCTCGAACGGCTTAAAGGCAAAAGGCGTGTCATGGGTGGGCGCGTGGGACGTCATTTTTGGTGACGCTTTGCTGGGTGGCGCGCAACGTTTGCACGCCACCGCTCACGGCGTCGAGGCGTGCGAATCGGCAAGTGTCGTGTGCGCCAAAGCCACGCTCATCATGTCGGCCGTCACCGCGTCCAACACGCTCGCCGTCGCGCAGGAGATCGCGCGCACGATCCGCCCTGGCACGGTGTTTCTCGATCTCAATTCCGCCTCACCCGGCACCAAGCAAAGGGCTGCGGCGCTGATCGAAGCTGCGGGCGGCAAATACGTTGAAGCGGGTGTGATGACTTCGGTGCCGCCGTATGGCCTTGCTGTGCCGATGTTGGTCGGCGGGCACCACGCCGTTGCACTCGCTGATCGGCTGCGCACGTTCGGGTTCGACATCACCCCCGTTTCCGAAAAAATCGGCGTCGCCTCCGCCACCAAAATGTCGCGCAGCATCATGATTAAGGGATTAGAGGCTTTAGTGATTGAGAGCTTCAGCACCGCGCGCAAATACGGCGTGGAAGACGCGATGATCGCCACGCTTGCCGAGACATTTCCGAGCATCGACTGGCAGAAACAGGGAGCTTATTTTTTCAGCAGAGTCGTGCAACATGGCAAGCGTCGCGCTGAGGAAATGCGTGAGGCTGCGAACACGGTGCATGAGGCGGGTTTCGCGCCGACAATGGCCGCAGCGATTGCCGAGAAACATGACTGGATTGCCGGTCTGGCGAAGTCAGGCGTTTTCGACGCGGTGGCGAAGGACTCACCGTGGCAAGCTTATGCCGATAAGTTGCTGAAACAACCGCCCTCATCACGTTGATGTAGGTATCAGCTTTTTCCTGAAATATCGCCTATACAGGGGCTAGGCGGCGAAAACGTCATTTATCGACTATTGCCACAAATCGCGTCTAGCCCCCATTCGAGCGTCGTTTCACGAAAAAGCTGACTATCACTGAATGCTCAATTCGGTCGAATATTTCCAGCTTTCACGACGGGCCGCCAGCGCTCTATTTCACGCTTAATTAACTGACCAAACGCTTCAGGCGTCGTTGGCGTTGCGACTGCGCCTTCGTTTTGCAAACGGGTCTTTAGTTCGGCGGACGCGAGCGACGCGTTGATCTGCGCATTGAGCTTTGCGATGATCGCGGCGGGCGTACCAGCGGGAGCGACGACGCCGTACCACTGGTCGGCCTCGAAGCCCGCCAGTTCTTTTAGGCCGCTCTCGGCGAGCGTCGGCAAATCGGGTAATGCTTCGAGCCGATTTGTGCTCGCGACCGCGATGGCGCGCAACTGCCCGGATTTTACGAATGGAATGACGGCGGGTGCGCCCGTCAAGATCATCTGAATCTGACCGCCCACGACATCGGTCACGGCAGGCGCCGTGCCTCGATACGGCACGTGTACAAGCTGAGTCTGCGTCTTTAATTTTAGGTATTCAGTGGCGATGTGCGCGGCACTGCCGTTGCCGCCGGAGCCGAAGTTGATGGTGCCGGGATTCGCGCGGGCGAATGCGATAAATTCGGCGGTTGTCGTGGCTTTCACCGAGGGATTAACCACGAGCACGTTGGGCACGCGAGCGACCCACGCGACCGGCGCGAAATTCTTGATTGGGTCATAGCTTAGGTTTGGGTAGATCGACGGATTCACCGCCAGCGTGCCGATGTGGCCCATCAACAGGGTGTAGCCATCGGCGGGCGCTTTTGCGGCTTTGTCCGCACCAATCGAGCCACCTGCGCCGGGTACGTTTTCGATGACGACGGGCTGGCCCCACGCTTCGGTGAGTTTTTGGCCGATGCTGCGCGCGAGGATGTCGGTTGAGCCGCCCGGTGTGAACGGAACGATCAGATGAATCGGCTTGCTCGGGTACGAGGCGGGCGATTGTGCCTGCGCTGACGCAACAAGCGCGGCGGCCGCTACAGCCAAAACGGTGAGCACGGAGCGGATCGGCTTGGGTGAATTACGCATAGTGATTAATGCCTTGATGTTTTCTCTAGTGACCCGCGACGAAATATGGCCAGATTGCGTTCAGATCAGGTGCCCGTTCCGACCAGAAACAGGCAGATTACCGGAAACACTAACAAGAGCGCAATGCGAATGAAATCCGAAGCCAAAAACGGCATCACGCCTTTAAATGTTTCGGACAACGGCACGTCGCCAGCGAGCCGGTTGATGATGTAGACGTTGAGTCCGACCGGCGGATGCACGAGTCCGATTTCAACCACCATGAGCGCCAGAATGCCAAACCAGATGCTCTTGTCGGTTTGCGTCATGCCGTGAAATTCCAGCCCCATCACGATCGGATAAAAGATCGGAATCGTCAGCAGGATCATGGCCAGGCTGTCCATTACACAGCCGAGCAAGATGTAGATCAACAGAATCACAATCATCACCAGCATCGGCGACAGCCCGCTGCCCTTCACCCACGCAGCCAGCTCGACTGGCATTTGCGAAAGTGCCAGCGCCGTATTCAGCATGTCTGCACCAAGCAGCACCAGAAAGATCATCGCTGTGGCTTGCGCCGTTCCGAGCGCGCTATCGACAAGGCCTTTCATGCGCATACCGCCGGTGACGATTGCCAGAATGCCGCACGCCGCAGCACCGATGGCCGCCGCTTCAGTCGGGTTCGCCCACCCGCCGTAAATGCCAATGATCACGACCGCGAACACCGCTAGCACCGGCGCTACCGTAAGCAGCGCCTTCATCCGCTCGCCCCAGCCCACGCGTGGACCGGCAGGGCCCGCCGCTGGATTCAGCGTCACGACGATGCGCACCACAATCATGTAACCGATCATCGCGATGAGGCCGGGGATGACCGCCGCAACAAATAATTTGCCAATCGATTCCTGCGTCAGAATCGCGTAGATCACGAGCGGCACCGACGGTGGAATCATGATGCCAAGCGTGCCGCCCGCAGCCAGCGCGCCCGTCGATAACGCACCCGAATAGCCGCGTCGCTTAAGCTCCGGCAAGGTGACGTGGCCCATCGTCGCAGCAGTCGCCAGTGACGAGCCACAAATCGCGCCGAACCCGGCGCATGCGCCAATGGCCGCCATCGCGACGCCGCCTTTGAGGTGTCCCATGAACGCCGACACGAATCGAAATAGCGCTGCGCTCAAGCCACCATTGGTGGCAAATTGCCCCATCAACAAAAATAGTGGAATCACGACGAGATCGTAGTTCGACAAGCGGGCATAAGCGACCGTTTTCAGCACGTTGAGCAACGGCGTGATTTCGATTCCCGTGAGAAACACGTAGCCCGCCGATCCCATGACAAACATCGCGATACCAATGGGTACGCGAATGGCGAGCAATACCATCAACAACGCAAAAATGGTCCCGCCCGTTGCAATACCGCTCACGCCGAAGCTCCCGCAGATTCCAGGCGTTTGTTCCAGTGATACGTCACCATATAAAACCCGGCCAGCGCGAACAACGCAAAGCCCGGCACCATCAGCATTTGCGCGATCCACTGTGGAATGCCGAGGATCATGCTGGTTTCTTCGGAGCGCATCACCTGCAACGCACCAAGCGTCGTGCGCCAGGTCAAGAGCGCACCGACGATGCCAAACAGCAACGAGCCGAACGCGTCCAGAAGATTCACGACTTTTGGAGAGAGTTTGGCGGTAAAGAAATCCACCTTTACGTCGCCTCCGTTCAGGTGGCAGTAGGCGAAGAACATCGCCGCCGCGACCGCCGAGCACATTTGCAGCAGCTCCACGTCACCGGGTACCGGCGATGAGGCCAGCTTGCGGCCTACGATGGAGACGATGCTCATGATGACCAGCAGCACGAATATCACGCCGCCGAGAATCGCGGCGGCACGTGAGGCGGCGAGCAGCATTCGGCCGAATGGGCCGAAGACGCGCGCCTTCGCGGCGGGCACGCCGGGAATAGTTTCTTGCAAGCGATGCTCCCGAAATCTTCTTTGGCGTGCCGATACGAGGTCGCGTTTGTTAGCTACTTTCCGCTGTTTTTTGCGATCAAAGCGCGTGCGCCGTCCAGCAATTGTTTGCCGTTTGCACCCTTTGCCGTGACGTCGGCCACCCACTGATCGATCAGCGGTTGTCCGGCTTTCTTCCAGTTCTCAAGCTCCGATTTCGGAATCACGTTGAAGGTGTTTTTCAT
>JBBRGY010000004.1:0-21654 GCA_038223495.1 Burkholderiales bacterium
GATCGGTGGCTTCCTCGGCACATGGCCAGGAGGCAAAGTGTTCACGATAACCTGCAGTTACGACACTCGCTGAATCATAGACGTCGTGCTCGCCAAAGGAGCCTCGTTGATTCATATGCCGACAAAGGCACCGCCGGTGGCGTTTAAGATGCAGGCGGCGCAAATGCAGTGTCGTGGGTCGCGGCAAGCCTTTCCTACAAAGACATTGGATCTCGTAGGTGCGGCTTACCCCCGCCCAAGTTCAGTTCAGTCTTCCAGTTCTGATTTGGCTGCCTCTACATCCAGGCACTCCATCGCATCCTTGGGTACAGAGCCCCCAGCTTCCGCATACAGTGCCTCCACGTCCTTCATCTTCTTGTCGCCAAACAGCTTGTAAAGCCCGTCGGCTTTTTCAGTGCGGGCGACGGCAGATTCGGGGTTGAGTTTTAACGCTTTATCGTAGTTCTCCACGGCAGCTTCTTTGCTGACGCCGTAGGTCATTTTGCCGATGAGGCTGCCTACTTTTTCGATGACTTCGGCGTTGAAGGTGCCAAGTGCGATGTGAGCGTCTGCGTGTTTTGGCTCCAGCTTGAGCGCGGTGTTGAGTGCGGTGCTGACTTTGCCACCGATGCCTTGCGTAAGGGCTTTGGCAACGCCGATCAGTTGTCCGTAACGACCTAGTGAATAGGCAGCGAGGTAGTACGCGTTGGCGTTTTTCTTTTGAGCAGCTTGCAATTCTTCGCAACGTGCAGCGATTTCTTCGTACGCTTTTTGTTTTTTGGCGTCGCTGGTTTCGAGGTAGTTGTTGTAGATGCAGGCGGCTTTGTTAGCGGCGTTGTAGCCGTCGAGTCCGGCGGCGAGTCCGGCCTCGTACGCGCCCTGAAAATCACCGGCGTGATAGAGACGCCAGGCCTCTTCTACCGCCTTGTCCGTTGGGAAGGGTTCAGCATCGCCTTTGTGCAGGCGAGCCCAATTTTTCTTGAGCGCTGCGCCGTCGTAAACGAACGCTGAGCTGTCGTGTGGGAATGCGGTCCAGCCGCCTTTTTTTGCCATGAGTCTCTCCTTGATTTTTTATCGGTATTCGGCTGCGAGTTTTTCAAACAATAAACGCGCGTCGCCGTGCAAATAAGGCGCGAGTAGAACCATCACCTGAAACACCCCTTGGCCCATTGCGTTGCCCTCGTCCAACTTCCTCGGATTCATCACGTACGAGTAGGAATGCCAGTAGGTGGCAAGCATGACCAAGTTGGTGGATACAGCCTGAATTTCACCGTCGGTGGCCTTGAGTTCGTCGATGGAGCGCATCTCTGTCATCAGGCGCACGGTGTTTTTCTGCGCGTTTTGCAGGATGGTTTTGAAGTGCGTTTCGATGATGCGATTTTTCGAAAGCAGGTCGTTCAAATCGCGATAAATGAATCGGTACTTCCAGATTTTCTCGAACAGCAAATGCAACCAGAACCAGGTGTCTTCGACGTTCGCCGGACGGTCTTTGCCGATGGCAAAAAGTTCATCCAGCTCACGCTCAAACTGCGCGAAAATCTTGGTGACGATTTCGTCTTTGCTGCGGTAGTGGTAGTAGAGATTGCCCGGCGAAATATTCATCTCGTCGGCGATGGCGTTCGTGGTGACGTTCGGCTCGCCAAACGAATTGAACATCGCGAGCGACACTTCGAGAATGCGCTCTTTGGTTCGGCGCGGGGCTTTACGTTCCATATTCGACGCCGGCTCCCGTTACTTCACGTGGCAACTCCGCGATCGCCGCAGAATTTACTGATGGTCGTTTCGTGAATCGCACAACGAATCCTCCTCGACTAATTTTTGTTGAGTAGATTGTGGAGCAAGTGCGAATGTCGCGCAAGAAATTAGAGTGTATGAAACAGCTTTTCCACAGAATTCCCAGTTAACAAGGGCCTTGGACGGTAAAAGTCTAATAGTCGAGAAGTAACCATTTTGCGCACCGGCCATTAATAAACATGGCTCTTGACAAAAAGCTGTACCGTTTTTGCCTCGCAGCAAAATGCTCGAGACGCCGCTCGAAACCGCTTCCACAAAGCAGCAGCGGCTGATAAGATTTGCCGGGATTCAACGGTATCACTCACGTCTGTGGTGCAACAACTTAGACAGGAAGCCCCAAATGAACACACTGAATAGTGACGATATTGCCATCTCAAGTAGTTTTTCGTTGTCTTCCAAGTGCAAGTTGCGCCCAGTTTCCCATGCGCTCGCGGTGCTCGGAATAATCGTCACGGGCACGTGGGCTGCACAGGCGAATGCCGTCATTCAGGTGCCAGCTTGCAACCTTAACGATGATTTCTATAGTGTGACTGCCAATGGCAGCATCGTCGTCGGCACTGGTTACAACGTCCTCGTCAACGACAACGCCAATAGTTTGACGGTAGTGTCCATCACCGCAACCTCTGGCGGCGGCACGGCCGCTGTCGCCTCGAACGGCAGCCTCACTTACACGCCACCAGCGAGCTACATTGCACAGGACACGTTCGTCTATACGACGGATCCCAGCCTTTGCAGCGGCAAAAACAATGCCATGGTCACCATCGACATCTCGCCGGTGGTAGTAAACGACAATTTCTCAACTCCGTTCAATACGCCATTGCTTGTTTCGGGCACAGGAGTCAATTTAGTTTCCAACGATTTTCTGCCAACGGAGGGGTTTTCGTTGGCCTGTCCGGCCACAACGGTTCAAGGCGGCACGCTCAGCAACTGCTCGGTCGACGGCTCGTTTGCTTACACACCGCCGACTGGGTTTTCCGGCACCGACACCTTTACCTACGAAGCCTTCGTTTTCTCCAAGGAGTCGACGCTCTCAGCAAATGTCGCAATTACAGTCGGCGGAAACCTGCCCCCAATCGCCAATAACGATGGCCCGTTTGCGCTTGCATTCGGTGCCAACTACGTCGGCCCTGCCAGCGGCCCCACCAACATTCTGTCCAACGACACTGACCCAGAAAATCAACCGCTGAGTGTGAGTGGCAACACTCAGCCCGCACGCGGCAGTGTCGGAAACGTCGCAAGCGACGGCACCTTCACCTACACGCCGAACTCAGGCATCAGCGGCACCGATAGTTTCAGCTACAACATCAGCGACGGCAATGGAGGCACGGCAAACGCGGTGGTTTCTTTCCTAATCGCGCCCAAAGCGACCAACGACAGCTACAGCACGCCGTTCAATACCCCATTGGTTGTCCCTCTCGGCACGGGAGTACTGCAAAACGATGGCGGCAGCTCCCTCACAGTATTGGCCAACACACCCCCTGCGCACGGCAGCGTTAACGTCGCCACCAATGGCAGCTTCACCTATACACCTGTGACCGGCTATAGCGGCCCTGACGCGTTCACCTACACGCTGAAAGATCAAGCTAATACCAACGCCACGGCGACAGTCAACATCAACGTGGGTGTCGCTCCGCTTGCGTTTGGCTTCATCGACTCCACCGGCGCAATCACCGACACGCCCAGCAGTGGGCGAGGCGCGATCCAGCGCACGATTGTGTCAACGCCGTTCCCACAACCGCTCACGGTAAAGGTGCTGCAGGGCGGGCTGCCGATAGCAGGCCAGCGCATGTGTTTTGCCCTGAATCCAGCGGGCAATGGCGCATCGGCCACTTTGTCAGCCACCAGCGCACTGACCGGGGGGGACGGCGTGGCCAGTATCACCGCGACCGCGAACGGGATTGTCGGCAATTACACCGTAACAGTCACACTTTGCCCAGTCGTAGCGGGTAGCCAGTCAGATTCACTGAAAGCTGCGGCGGGAGGTTCGCTGGTGATCTCGCTCGCCAACGACCCTGCAAACGTTGCGGTACCAGGCATTGTCGGATGGTTAACCACTTTGCTCGCGGGACTGTTGGCGCTCGTGGGTGTGGCAGTTGGCGGGAAACGACGGCGATAGCGACGCGAGAGGCCGGAACCGTACTGGCTCGCGTCGACGCGGTAGCGGCTGTTCGTTGAGCACACATTACCGCCACGGCTTGACTGTCGCGACAATTTGATCGTCCGTTACTTTAGTTATCTGGAGCCCAGTGGCTACGGCCTTTCGGCCATTGCCACGGTGCGCGCGTTGCTCAATGCGGGCTATGCAGTTGAATGGCTGCCGCTGCAGCGCGTCGGTGCGCAGGTAGCCGCAACACCGGACGCAACGCTCACGCAACGCGGTGCCGCACTTGCAGCCGATGACGTCTCGCTCAGCGATCTCTTGGCGATCATTCAGGCAACCCGCGTCAACCACGCCATTCGCGGTGCTCGCACGGCCATTCTCCAGCTCACCCCCGAACACTTTGTTCCCGCGCTTGAGCATGCCGGATCAAGCGTGACGCGACGGATCGCCTACACCACGTGGGAAGCGGACAAAATCCCGTTGCACTGGATGCCGCTATTGCGGCCGACGGACGCGCTGGTGGTGCCGTCAAGCTTTAATTCGAAGGTGTTTGCACAGAGCGGTTACCCTCGTTCAATCCACACTATTGGTCATGTACGACGGCACCGATTCAACGAGTTTTCCAGCACTGAGTTGTCTGCAACTCGCGAGCGACTCGGCATCCGGGCACAGGACACCGTGTTCTATACAGTTAATCGTTTCGATCCGCGTAAAGCTTTAGACCAACTGGTGCTGGCTTTCGCCGCGGCGTTCAACGCACAGGATCCCGTGGTGCTGGTCATTAAGACATCCAGCGATGGCTCCGGGCCAGCGCCCTGGTATCCAACCGTAAAGCCGGAAGTAGAGATTGCTCGCATCCTGTCAGAAGCCGTCAGCACAGGCGGGTTACCCGCTGCCAACCGACCAAGAATTTGCGTGATCGCAGAAAGTCATGCCAGTGGTCGTCACGTGGACGCGCTACATGCGATTGCCGACTGTTACGTGTCGCTCACTCACGGTGAGGGATTTGGCATGGGTGCCTGCGAAGCCACCACACTGGGCACCCCCATCATCATGACCGCGTGGAGCGGTCAGATGGATTTTTTGGGGCCTGCGTGGCGGGGTGGACTGCCCTTTCGCCTCGAAGCCGCCCCGGTGTGGCCGATCACGCAGCCGTCGTACTGGTCGGATCAGCGTTGGGCGGTTGCCGATCAAGCGTTGACGGTTGAACGTTTGCGCGACTTTGCGGCAGATCCGGCTCCGTTTCAGCACGAGGCACGGGCACTGCAAACTCGTGTCTGCAATGAATTCAGCGAAGCACGCATTGCACAAAGGTGGCGCGAGGTATTGCAATGAGCCCGCTGGCAGCCACGCAGGACTTTCATTTCATATTCGGCCTAAAGCCGCAAACCGAACCGTTTCATCTGGCCTATTACCTCTGCCTCGCTTCATGCCGTGCGCTGCACCCGACGGCTCGAATTTTCCTGCATTTACGAAACACGCCGTACGGTCCGTGGTGGGATCGCGCGACCTCGCTCGTCACCATTGAGCGTGTCGCTGAAACGCCGCCCGACTGGGTGCGCGGGCGTTATCAACAGAGCGGCGAAGGCCAATTCATCGCACGCACCGGTCTCGACTACGCTCACGAGGCAGATTTTTTACGGCTGGATATTTTGCTGGAACGCGGCGGAATTTATGCCGACATGGACACGCTCTTCGTGCAACCCTTCGACCCTGAATGGCGCGCAATCACCTGCGCGATGGGCGAAGAGCAAAGTATCCCCGACACACGCGGCATTGATCGACCGTCGCTTTGCAATGCGGTGATTCTGGCGCAATCTGACGCGACATTTTTGCGACGCTGGCGCTCGCGAATGGGGGACGCGTTTGACGGCAGCTGGAACAACCACAGCTGTGCGGAAGCCAGTCGCTTATGGCTTGCAATGCCTGACGAAATCACGGCGCTGCCAAGAGAGCGTTTCTACTATTTTCCGTGGACACGAACCGGCCTGTCGCGCTTGTTTGAAAGCGATGAAACTGCGGAGCTACAAAGGCGCGGCGTCTACAGCATTCACCTGTGGTCGCACCTGTGGTGGAGCGAAACACGGACTGATTTTTCCGCGTTTCACGCCGGGCTCATCACGCCGGAGCGCATTCGGCGCGGGCAGTCCACTTTTTGTCTACTGGCACAGCGTTTTCTGCCGGCGGATGCCGCCTAAAACACCACATCAAAGTACAGTCAAAACTGCCACAGTTCCGCCCCGCACTGCATGCTGAGCGGCGGCATCCTCGGAACGTACTCGGAAAGCGCCACAGACAATTTTGAGCGCTGCGCAATCAGCCGCGCTGCGGGCCAATGTTTAGCCGCCGCGATGGCTTCATGATGCGCCGCATCCCATGCGTTCGCTCCGTGATACGAATAGATATAGCACCAGCCCACACCGCGCAGGCGGGCCACATTGAAACCCTGATCGTGGCTGGCGCGCAGAAGATCCCACGTAAACGCTGTGTCCTCGCCGCGTCGAAGCTCGGGATAGCGCGGCATGCGAGCGCGCTTGCACAAGAGCGTGCCTTGCACGAAATTCATCGGGTAGGGCTCGTTGTTCCAGTCATCCCAGAACAGCGCACCGGTTTGTCGAAACCAGTGCAATTGGTCTACCAGAAAGCAGCAATCAGCGCGTTCGTTTTGCGCCGCCTGCCATTGCAGCCGTAGGCGCTCAGGGTGGTAGCGATCATCGTCGTCCCACTGACAAATCCATTCGCCTTCGGCATGATCGGTGGCGATATTTCTGAGCGCACCAAGCGACAAACCAGTCTCGGCACGCTCGACACGAATCAATGCTTTTTTACATTTAGCCGCGTGGGAATCAGCCAGATGCGCCAAGCGCTCATGTAACCCGCTGTTGCCATCATGAACAATCAAAAGCTCTCGCGAAACGACTGTTTGCTGCGCAAAATCTGCCATAGCATCGGCGACCATCGCTTCCCGGCCAGCCTGCGTAATAGTGATACAACTAATCATCGTGCCCCGCTTATATCCAACTTAACGCAATGAAAACCTCCAGCTACATTTTGACCTATCGATCCGGAAACGATCCAGCGCGGCGCGCTAATCTCGATGCGGTACTCAACTGGTTGATCAACTTTCCCCAGTTCGAAGTGATCATCGTTGAGCAGGATCGAACGCCGACGTTGCAAGGCGCTCTGCCCCTGCCCGATGCGCGGATTGTGTTCGCCCATAACCCTGGTCCGTTCAACAAAAGCTGGGGCTTTAACGTCGGTGCACGCATTGCCAGCACACCAATCCTCGGATTCGCTGATGCCGATGTGATCTGCGCCAGCGTCGGCGAAGCAGCTAACGCTGTCGCCCGAGGGATCGGCGCGGTGAATCCGTACCGGCGGCTCATTGATTTAACTGAGGCGGAGAGTACCGAGGTGCGCAGTGGACGGTTTGATTTAGTTCCAGATCGCGGTGTCGGCGGCAGTATGAATCGCACCGGAATTCAAGAGCACATTGTGTTCTGCGGTGGCATTGTTTTTTTTCAACGCAATGCGTTCGCACACACGGGCGGATGGGACGAACGATTTGTCGGCTGGGGTGCCGAGGACGACGCGATGACGCGCAAGGTCCAGCGTGCGCGGATCAACGCGATGGAGCTGGACAGTCATGTCGCCATTCATCTGCATCACGCAAGAGACAACGCCCGTCTGCAGGAATCCTCACGTTACGCTAACAATCTGCGCCTTCTCGACCAATACCGTGACTTGAGCGACGACGCGCTAAAGCGCCTTTGCGAAGTGCAACTTCAACTGAGCGGCTATCGCGAGAAATACCGTCCGACGGTGGAACGATGAATACCACTGCGCTGCCCACCACATCGACCGTCATCCGTCCGAACGTGATGATCGGTACACCTGCCTACGCTGGTATGGTGCACATGGACTACGTTTCCAGTCTGCTCGAATTCAAGCAGAACGGTATCCTGTTTTCGCTGATGAGCATCGGCAACGAAAGTCTCATCACCCGCGCGCGCAATACGATTTTGTCGGCGTTTCATGTGCGACCAGAGTTCACGCATTTGTTGTTTCTGGATGGCGACGTCAAAATGTCGTCCGAAGGCCTAAAGAAAATGCTGACTGCTCATCGCGACGTGATCGGCGCTCCAGTGGCGCTTAAAGGCCGCAACCCGGATGGCTCGCGCATCTGGAACATTGGCCCGTGTTGCGGCGAGGAAGACGATTTGTACATCACCGATCGCGTCGGCACCGCCGCACTTCTGCTTTCGCGAAATGCGACTAACGCATTGGTCGCTGACGCTAGCGCCAATGCCCGCGTGTACGCTCGCTCGCGAACCAGTCGGGGCGATTTTGACGCGGCGTTGCACTATGACGCGTTTCAGGTCGGAGTCGTTGATGGCGAATATTTGTCTGAGGACTACTGGGCGTGTCGGCGGTTGCGCAATTTGGGTTTCAAGATTTATGTCGATGCCACAGTCGTGACGCAGCATCATGGCACTGTAGCGGTTTAGACGCGCAACAACTCACATTATTGAGGTGAACAGACTTCGGAACCGCTATTCTCATCGCCCTTCCACCACTGCGCGAGTGAATCAAGCTAACCGGCTGCGTCAATCGACTGTTACGGTTGTTGGCGTCGCCGTAGCGGTACTAGCGCAGTAACGCGACTTCTAACCTGTCCAGTGCGTCTGTCAGTTTTGACGCGGCAGCGCCCGTCTCGCCGCGCGCGACTTTGCGGGCGGTTGGAAGCAGTTTGCGATGCGGATCGGCGAGCGCGTTCATATTCAGCTTGACGCCGTACTTCGCGAATTCGGCGGAGATTGTGTCTGCTCGCGCGAGCAATTGCTCGCGCGTGTGCTGGTACGCATGCTCCGCGAGACGACGCCGATTGCCGTAACTAAAAATATTGGAGAAGAACAGATCGGCATCGCCTTTCGACGGTTGCAAAACGATCAACTTAGCGTCTTTGTACGTCGTTGCGTAGCTTTGCAGGCTTCGCTCAAGACGAGAATGAATCAGCGCCCGAAAGGTTTGCGAAAGCACAGTCGGAAGGCCTCGATCAACCAGATGTGTCTGCGCTCGGGCAGCCACGGTGCTGTCAAACGGGACCAGCGGATTGACGCAGATTACGAGCTTCGCGCCCGCATCGAGCGCGATCGATGCATGCATCGTTTTGTTAAGTGCACCATCGACGTAGTGACGTGCGCCGATCTTCACGGGCGGATACATGCCGGGCAATGCGGAGCTGGCTTGCACCGCTTGCGAGATCGGGATGTGATTTAACGCGGCAGAACCGAATTCGACAGTCTCGCCGGAATCGAGATCGGTGGCGATCAGGAACAGTCGGGTGTTGAGTTCGCGAAAATCGTTGGTGCGGCCCGGCTTGGTGAGCAGCGTTCGCATTGCCTGCTCAATCGCGCGATTGTCGAAAAGGCCGGTCGGGATGACCGCACTCAGTCGCTGCAATTCAGACAGCATACGACTCGGCTTAAGCGAGCGCGCGCTGGCCCAGAGCGCAGCGACAACGACAGACGGCAAGTTAGACAGACGCGACGCGTATTCGCGCAAGGCTGGGCGCATGAACACGCCAGGCGCGAGGGCGTCGCCGTCTTCGCCTTCGTTCTCAATGAACAGTTGCACCATCTCTGGCGGCGTAATGCCGTTAGCTAACCCTGCCGTAACGAATGCTCCGGCGCTTACGCCGACGTACGAATGCAACTTGGTGAAATCGAGCGTTGGCAAAGCTTCATGCAGCGCAGCAAGCGCGCCAACTTCGTACACCGCGCCCAGCGGGCCGCCGCCTGCGAGGGCTAAAGCAATGGGAGGCGTGGCATTCGGTGGATTCAGATTCATTGCGGTGCAACAGAAAAAAGGTGAGTGGCAAAACGTGCCCGAGGCTCACATCATAGAAAAACGGCCACCGAAGTGGCCGCATTTCAACGTAGTTTGAAACTACTGATGATTACTTCTTGGCAGCAGGCTTGCGCGCAGCGGGTTTCTTAACGGCAGCAGCGGCTGCTTTAACCGGCGCGGCTTTGGCTGGCGCAGCTTTACCGGCATTCATTTTTTGAACCTGCTTGGTCAGCTCTTCAACGCGCTGCGTGAGTTTGCTGATGTCGGCCTTGGTTGGGACGCCCAGGCGACCAACGGCACGGCCCACGCGGTCTTCGAACACGGTTTCCAGGCGATCCCATGCGCCAGCGGCTTTGCTGGTTGCTTCGGTGATCTTGCCGGAAACTTCGTTTGTCACGTCGTTCATGCGCGAGTCGGCGAGCGAACGGAATTTCTTTTGCAGACCGGAGCCTTCTTTAACGAGTGCTTCAAACACTTTGCTACCTTCTTCTTGAGCTTTGGAAAATGCGCCAAGGCCCGCCAACCAGATTTGGCTAGACGACTCTTTGACAGTGCCGACCAGATTGCTCTCGGCTGATTTAGCGTCTGCCGCTTTGCTGAATTTCTTGACCATTTGGTATTTCCCTTTTGAGTGATGTTTCGATGGCTGAACTTTATGCTTACCCCATAGAGCGCACATCCTAGAAACCCGCTATTTCCCTAGGAGAATGGCTCTAGAATGGATCGAGGGCATTTCGCGCAACAGCGTCAATGCAGTTAGAACTAAAGGAGGCCACATGACTTATTTCGTAACCGGAGCATCCGGATTTATCGGCAAACGACTGGTTAAAAAACTACTCGGTCGCAAGAACACGACCGTCTATTTTTTGATTCGCGCAGAGAGCAAAAAGAAGGTCGCGAAGCTGATGGATTTTTGGGGCGTTGAAGCGACCAAACGCTGCATCCCCATCGTTGGTGACATCGCGAAACCTGGCCTCGGTTTGTCCGCTGCTGACAAAACCAAGATCAAAGGCAAGATCAAACACTTCTTTCATCTGGCCGCGATGTACGACATGGCCGCGAGCGCAGAGGCCAACCAGACTGCAAACGTCACTGGCACCGAGAACGCCGTCGCGCTGGCCAACGACATCAAGGCGGGCCTCTTCCATCACATGAGCTCGATTGCCGTCGCTGGCAATTACGAAGGCGTTTTCCGCGAGGACATGTTTGATGAGGCCGCGGACTACCTCGATCATCCTTACATGCAGACCAAGCACGAGAGCGAAGCATTTGTGCGCAAGCACTGCGACATGCCGTGGCGCGTGTATCGTCCGGGCGTCGTACTCGGCGACTCGAAAACCGGCGAGATCGACAAGATCGATGGCCCGTATTACTTCTTCAAGCTGATCCAGAAGATGCGCGCGATGATGCCGCAGTGGATGCCTGCGATTGGGATCGAAGGCGGTCGCATGAATATGGTGCCGGTGGATTTTGTCGTCGACGCGACCGATCACATCGCGCACTCGACCGACAAGAGTCTGAACAGAAAAGCGTTCCATCTGACTGACCCAGCGCCGCTGCGCATTGGTGATTCACTGAACATTTTTGCGCGCGCGGCACACGCACCACAGATGGCGTTGCGCGTGAACGCCGCACTGCTCGGATTTATTCCACAGAGTGTGATGAAGGGCATGATGAGCTTGCCACCCGTACGTCGCATTAAGAACGCGGTGGTTAAGGATTTAGGTATTCCGGCTGACACGCTGTCGTTCATCAACTATCCCGTGCGCTTTGATTGTCGCGATACGTTGAAGGCGCTGGAAGGCACGAAGATCGCTGTGCCGGATCTTGAAAGCTATGCCTACAAACTGTGGGACTACTGGGAGCGCAATCTCGACCCTGACCTTTTCATCGACTACACGCTGAAGGGTCAGATCGCTGGCAAAGTGATTTTGATCACTGGCGGCACGTCGGGCATTGGGCAGGCCACTGCGATGAAGATCGCAGCGGCGGGAACGGCTAAAGCGGTGATCGTCTGCGGACGTGATCAGGAGAAGATCGACGACACATTAAAGCTCGCCAAAAAGCTCGGCGTGAAGGTGATGGCGTATCCCGCTGACGTGGCTGACGAGGCGGGCTGCAAAACCTTCTGCGCAATGCTGGAGACGAAATACGGCGGCGTGGACATTCTGGTGAACAACGCCGGTCGCTCGATTCGTCGCGCGATTGAGTCCAGCTACGACCGCTTCCATGATTTCACGCGCACGATGGACGTGAATTATTTCGGCGCGCTACGCATCACGCTTGGTCTGATCGACGGCATGGTCAAAAAGAAGAAGGGCCACGTCATCAACATCTCATCGATTGGCGTGCTGACCAACGCGCCGCGGTTCTCGGCGTATGTATCGTCCAAGGCCGCGCTTGACGCCTGGACGCGCTGTGCAGCCTCTGAGTTCGCGGATCGTGGCGTCAGCTTCACGACGATCAACATGCCGCTCGTGAAAACTCCAATGATCGCGCCAACGGCGATTTACAACAACGTCCCGACGCTGTCACCAGAAGAAGCGGCCGACATGATCATTCGCGCCATCGTCTACAAGCCAGTAAACATTGCAACTCGTCTCGGCACCTCCATGCAAGTGCTACACGCGTTGGCACCGCGCATCGCACAAATCGTGATGAACACCAGCTTTCGCATGTTCGGCGATTCTGAAGCGGCAAAGGGCAAAAAGAACGAAGTCGTCGGACCGTCCGCAGATCAGTTGGCGCTATCCAATTTGATGCGCGGGATTCATTTGTAGGCACTACACAGCTCGTTGCTGAAAGGACGTTTCTTAGGGGGCTGGCTGCGCATTTATGCCAAAAGTCGACTTCAGGCCAATCTACACGCCAGCCCGCTTATCCTATCCACAGCGCGAAAAAAGCTGTTTCCGACGCGAAAGTGTTGCGTAGAGGGAGCTTTCGCAAAGAAACTTGTAAAAAAGGCTGTTTTGCACTAGCCACAGCGCACAAATTGGCATTTAATCCGCGTTGAACTTTTCGATCTACGTCAGAGCGAAATCAGGACGCATCTCAGAAGTTCAAAACACATGTGTGCACTGTTAACAATCGATTGAATTTCAGGAGAATCAAATCATGGCAGCCGCCAAAAAACCAGCCGCAAAAAAGCCAGCCGCTAAACCCGCAGCAAAACCTGCTGCAAAACCTGCGGCTAAAAAGCCAGCAGCGAAACCGGCAGCTAAAAAGCCAGCCGCCAAAGCACCGGCCGCAAAGCCCGCCGCTAAAAAACCTGCCGCCAAGCCCGCTGCTAAACCAGCTGCCAAGGCCGCAGCAAAGAAACCCGCAGCCGCTAAAAAACCAGCCGTCAAGCGCGCACCAAGTGCCGCCTTCATGAAGGCAATGACCCCATCGGCGATTCTCGCTGCTGTAGTCGGTGCGACACCGATTCCGCGCACTGAAGTCACGAAAAAAGTGTGGGACTACATCAAGAAGCACAGCCTTCAGGATGCCGTTAATCGCCGCATGATCAACGCGGACGCCAACCTGCGCGCCATCTTCGGCAAAGCACAAGTCTCGATGTTTGAGATGACTAAACTGATTTCGAATCAGCTAAAGTAGACGGACGCTTCGTCCGCTTGCAAAAACCGGCCATGCGCCGGTTTTTTTACGTCCTTTTTTTGTTAACTCAGCCCATTGCGTGTTGTCCTACAGCGATTTCAGTGTTCGCCGATAGCTCTATTTCCCGCCCAACAATATATTGACTTCGTGGCGCTGATGATCTTCCTCAGGTCGGGCTCAATGAGTCAAGCGCGCTGCATCATCAAATTGCGAAAAAAGGAAATGAAGCTATGAACAAAGATCAAGTTGAAGGTCGTATCGATCAAGTTAAGGGTGCGATCAAAGAAACCACCGGAAAGGTGGTAGGCAATGACAAACTGAAAGCGGAAGGTCATGCCGACAAGATCGTCGGCAAAGTGCAAGCCAACGTCGGCGACGCCAAAGAGAAAGTAAAAGACGCAGTCGACAAATTCATCGACAAAGCGTAATTAGCGATGCAGGACTTCGATCAAAATCAGGCCATCGATATCGAGGTGCCTAAGCCTGTTGAAGTGCCTCAATCTCCGGTTCCACCGGAGATTCTTCCACCACACGTGCCGCCGGTTCCTTTAGGGGATCCATCGCCTCCTGTCGTGGAAGTGCGCGACTTGCCTTAAAAAGGAAATCATGATGTCATCAAATTGTAAGTACAACCGCAATGCGCTTGGGACAACCATTCGCCGCGCCATTGGGCTTAGCGTGCTCACGACGCTGCCGATTTTGATGGCATGTGAAAGCGGGGACTCGAGCAAAACGGTTGGCCAAAAGCTCGACACGGCAGTCGCGAAAACCGAACAAGTGGCGACGGATGTCAAAGACGCAACTAAAGCCTCCATTGAATCTGCGGGTGCCGCCCTTCGCGATGGCGCGGCGCAGGCTAAAGAAGCGGCGAACCGCGCTGGTAGCGGCATGAATATTGACACCGGGGATGTCGCAATTACGGCATCCGTCTCTGCAGGGCTCATCAAAGACCCTGACCTGAGCGCATTCAAGATTGACGTCGACACGAAGCAAGGCGTGGTGAGCCTATATGGCCCCGCTCCATCGGAAGCCGCGCGGGAACGCGCCACCGTAATCGCAAAAGCGGTAAAAGGTGTGACGTCGGTTGACAACAAATTGGCTGTCAAAACCAGTTAACAAACTTGACGTGGCGGCGGCAGAATGCTGTCGGCTTACGAATTGACGCTCTCTTCAGGAGAGCGTTTTCGTTTTTGCGTCCAGGCATGGGTGTGTATCTCGATGAAAATCGGCCTCCGCACTAGAATTAGCAAAATATATTTTTCGCAAAGAAATAGCGATGGCAGCATCTGTTAAAGACCAAGGCGACGATTTGCAAAAGCCACTCCTCAAGACTCAGGCTGTGACCGCAGATCTTGAGAGCGCATCCAGCCACGCCATGGTAATCGGCACGGTGCTCTCACAAGAGCTTCCCGAGGAAGTTCGGGTAGGCGAAGTCGCGCAAGCTATCGATCAGACGGCCGAATTGAAGGTCAAGCTTGCTGAGTCAGCACAGACGCTGACTGAAGTCAGCGCCGAACTGGAACAAGAAATCGACAAGCGCCGTGAGACCGCGAAGCAGTTGGACGCGACCCGCGCACAAGTGGAGCAACTCGCGGCTGAAGTTTCGGACTTACATAAAACTGCGCCTTGAGCGATTGAACGTCGCGCAATGAAAAAAGCCGACCCTAGGGTCGGCTTTTTTTCGGTCTACTAACCCCAGCGCGTTAGCTGGATATAGGTTGCCTAGTTGCGGATAACGATGTCGTTGCGAACACGTTTTACGCCATTCACTTCACGTGCGATAGATTCCGCTTTATTACGCTCTGTGGCAGATTTGGCGAAACCCGAAAGCTGAACTTCGCCTTTAAGGGTCTCAACGCTGATCGACAAAGCTGCGACCATCGGGTCGGCACCCATGCGTGACTTGATCTGCGTGGTGATCGTCGTGTCATCAACATACGCGCCAACAGTTTCTTGTTGACGTACAACGGCGCAACCTGCGCTGAACAGAGTGACGGCAGCGAAAGCGGCAGTAGCGATAACGTGGATTGATTTTTTCATGTGTGTCTCCTGGTGGTGAAAGTAAAAGTAACTCAAAGCTGCGATTTTTTTAGATCAGCTTGTTCGATAGTCGCAGCGCGCAATCGAACAGCTGTAAAGCGAAAACCAATATTTATGCTGACAGCCAGTCGCTTAACTCGTCAGCATGTTCTTCCTCATCGGCAAGAATATCCTCAAGCATACGGCGTGTGGTCGGATCCAACTCGCCGATCAGATTAATCATCTGGCGATAACTCTCGACGGCAATGCGTTCGGCAACAAGATTAGCCTTGATCATCGCTTTGAGATCTGCCGAATCGTCGTAGTCGGCATGGCTTCGCGACGTCAATGAATCAGGCGAGAAATCCGGACTTCCGCCTAACTCAACGATGCGCTTGGCAATGCGATCCGCATGGCCGGATTCCTCATCAGCATGAACCAGAAATTCTTCGGCAATCTTCGACGAATTCACTCCAGTCGCCGTGAAGTAGTGGCGCTTGTAGCGCAGCACACACACCAACTCGGTCGCTAAAGCGCCGTTCAGCAGGTCAATGATCTCTTCGCGGTGCTTGGTAAAACTCGGCGTGACCGCGCCTTCATCGAGGCTACGCGCAGCCGCATCCAATGCTTTTTGATCGAGCTTCAGACTTGTTAAATGTGCTGTTTTTTCTGATTTATCACTCATGATTGATCCTTCTGTAAATTCTCGGCGACTGTTGCGACAAGCGACGCGGCCATGACGGGTAAATTGGATGAGCGGACAAGGGTCATTCCCAACGCTGCCACTGAAGCCATGCGCCACGGGCGTATGAGCACAAAAGCCGCACCAGTCGCAGCCGAAATCGCAAGCGTCATAACGGGCTTGCGACGGACGTAATCGCTCAGGATGGGCGTCAAAACAGTAGCGCCCACATGTAACGGATGGTCACGCCACCAACTAGAAGCGCCTGCTTTTACGAGACCCATCCAGTCGATTCCAGAGTCGTTGTTATTGGCCTTGTTTGAGCGTTGCTCTCGCCTATTGGCACCTGGCGATTGAGCATTCGCTTTCGATGCCCCCCCAGAACTACTAGCGGAATTGGCTTTTCCACTTTTAGTGCGAACGGTGCCGCCCATCAGAAATTCGCGCAGTTCTTTCCGGGTTTGATTGAGTACCACCTGCGGATCGACGCCGCGGTTTGCCGAATCCGATGCAGCCTGGGCGGAGGAGCTGCTCATTGGCTGTCCTCCTTGGCTCGGATGACTTGCCTGAAGGCCTGGATATCACGTTGTATGTGGTCCGCAAATGACACTGATGGCTGATCAGCACCGGATTTCATCGCCACAATCGCTGCGATGATGGCTGCCGCCAGCGCAACGGCAGGTACGACGATGAGCGCTGCATTACCTGGAAACTCGGACTGCAACTGCGTACTCGCCACGCTCGCAAACATGATGGCCACGCCGACAAGCACGATAAACGCAACCGCGAATACCGCGGCTACGGCTCCCGCGATGGTGCGCCGAATGAGCTGCTGCTTGATTCCGTTGACCTCATCTTGCGCGAGCTTTAAATAGCCCGAGAGATGATCAATGATCAGATCAGGTCGATGCGTGACGAGATTAAAGATCGGAACCAGCATTGCCATCTACTTTCTTGCTCAATTGGTTGCAGATCGGCCTAGGAACTACCGACCGTTGTACTGATTGCGATAGTTCGAACGACTACGTGCGAGGATTAATAGTGCGGCAAGCGTCGCACCAGCGGCGGCTGCGATGGCCACCGATTTCATCGGTTGCTCGGTCACATAGTTTTCACAAGCGTTGGCGTAACGGGATGCGGTTGCCTTGGCGCGAGTGCCTGCTTCGCGCGTTGCGTCAAGCCCGCTTTGTGCCATTTCGGCACCACGCGAAGCGATGCGCTCTATGGCTGGTTTGACGCTACCCTGCAAATTCTCAAGCTTGTTTGACGCGTTCGATAGGGCGCTCTGCGCTACATCGTGTGCCGAGTCGATTTTGTCTTCGATGTTGTTGACCAGCTCATTACCACGCTTGCTGATTTCATCTTGAAGGGTGTCGACGGTGGAGGAGGTGTTGCCGAATTTCATAATTTTTTTCCTATAGTTTTGGAGGGTTTTGATGTTGTGACAGCCTGACTACCTTTAGCAGCAGCAGAACGTTTACTTTCGAATCAAGCTCAGCACAAACGTCACGATCGCGATGACAGCGAAGATGTAGAACAGAATCTTTGCGATTTCAACGGCACCAGCGGCGATGCCACCAAATCCGAAGACCGCTGCGATCAGGGCGACTACTAAAAAAACAACTGCGTAATGCAACATGGTGAGCTCCTAAGGCTGGGTGGCTGGTCGGCTTTCACTCGAATATCAAGTTATTGCCATAGGAAAGATTTTGTTCGCCACGCCAACAGCGAAACATCGGCCAGTCGCCTAACGTTTTGTCATCTGTTAGACGGGGGCGTTGTAGGACACGGCTCACAGCACGCATCAAGGACGACGTCAGACGACGCGAGACGCAATCAGATGCTTTTGGCAGGCGATGGATTGCCATCTGTGCGCGCGGCAGAAACGCCTTCGACAGCACTCGTGGCCACTGAAACGTCAGCAAGCCCAGGCACGGTCTTCGGCCTTGGGAAAACGGCGTGAACACGAGAGCCGTGGCCCGGCGAAGACGATACTTTGAGCACGCCATTGAGCGCTTCGATGCGATGGCGCATGCCGGGCAATCCATGGCTTGCGTTCTGTCGATTGTCGACGTCGAAGCCTCGCCCGTCGTCGTCGACACTTACCTCGATGTGATGGTCGTAACCGTGGACCGATACGACCACTTCTTTTGCGTCCGCGTATTTTGCGATATTGGTTAGAGATTCCTGCACTGTGCGATAAACCGTCAGCTCTGCATCGGGGCCGAGGTCCACCGGTTCAATGTCATTATTCACATGAACCCCAGTGCGTTCGCTGAACTCGCTGGTCAGAATTTCAAGCGCAGCTTCGAGCCCTAGATTCGACAGCGAAGACGGACGCAAATCCTCAACGATGCGGCGCTTCAGCGCAATGCCCGCGTTCAACGATTCGTTCAAGTGCATCAGTCGTTTGGAAAGCTCCGGATTGTCCAGCGGCAGTTTTGATTTGATGCGCGCCACGTCAAATTTGGCCGCGGTTAGTAACGCACCCAGTTCATCGTGTAGTTCGCGCGCAAGCCGATCCCGTTCCTCTTCCTGCACCGTCTGCAGATGGCTTGCAAGTTCAGACAGGCGTACTGTGCGCTCGCGAACCAACTCACCCATTCGGTCGCGCTCCTTGGCGAGCATTGCGAGTTGCTGTTCACCTGCTGCGTTCAACTTTTGCGTTTGCCGTAGGTACAGGTGGAATGCCAGTAACCCGAGCAGCGCAGCGAGCGTGACGCCGATACGGGAAATGGTGAGACTCTGATCAATTCGGATGCGGCTTGCCGCGATATCAATGGATGCCGCAGCGATGAGTGCGTCGCTCTTGTCCCGCACGGCATCCATATAAGTGCGGCCCACGTCGAGACGTACAACCTGCATCCAAGTCTCGGTGGCACCGCCGAGTTCGCGCAACTTGATCGTAACCTCAAGCTCGGCGAGCTTCTTCGACACGCTGCGAGAGAGTTCTGCAAATTGCGCCACTTGTCCTCGGTCATTGATGTAGAGCTCGCGCAGTCTGTCGAGTGCTGGCGCAATCTCGACGAGCGCATCGCCATACGAACTCAAATATTTTTGATCACCCGTCAGCAGGTAGCCGCGCTGGCCGGTCTCTGCATCGAGCATGTTTTGCAACAAGGAGTTGAGCGCGCCACGCTTTTCCTGTTGCAGAGACATGTTTTCCGCGCTTAAGATGGAGCGCTGGTAGCCCAGTTCGTTGAGCGCGATTAAAGCCGCAACGGCGAGGACGGCCATGGGCAGAGCCAATGTCCATTTGCTTTGTTTGAACCATTGAATGGGGTGAAACTTGAACGCCATTACGGCCCTTTAAAAATTCAATGCGCTCGTGCGGTGAGGCACATCGGACGAAGAGCGATGACGACTGACGCTACACTCAGCTAGCTTTAATTTGTTTAGGTAGCACAGCGAATGATCAAGATCAGAATCGGAATTGTCGACGATCACAGTATCGTCAGATCCGGCCTGCGTCAGTATTTCGAAGACGAATCGGATTTGCAGGTCGTCGGCGAAGCAAGCAGCGGCGGTGAGGCGATTGACCTGGTTCGCAAGACAGAAATGGACGTGCTGCTCATGGATTTGTCGATGCCGGGGCAGACTGGCATTGATGCCCTCGCAATGATTCGCGCCAAAGCACCAGATCTCGCAATTCTGATTTTGAGCGGTTACCCGGAAGAGCATTACGCGCTGAATCTGATTCGTCAGGGTGCCAGCGGGTATTTGAGCAAGCAGTGCGAGCCGTCGGAAATTGTGGACGCAATTCGCACCGTAGCCCAAGGACGGCGTCACATCACACCCGCCGTGGCGGAGTTGCTGGCGCAACAACTGACGCGTCCCGATGCGGGATTGCCACATGAGCAACTGTCGGAACGTGAATTTCAGGTTTTCGTTCGTCTGGCCAAGGGAGAGACGGTGGGCGACATTGCTGAAGGCTTGTCGATCAGCGTGAAAACGGTGAGCACTTACCGCACCCGCATCATGGAAAAAATGGGACTGACGTCGAACAGCAGCCTGACCTACTACGCGCTCAAAAACAAAGTGATCGACTGATCGCCAGTCGCTGTTGATGGCGTGGGTAGTGCGGGGTGCTTTTCGGGGACCCATGGTGCGGTCATTCAGCCGCTGCTCTGCGCAACGCAAAAGTCCACCAGTTCTTCGATGTCGTTGGACTTGTCAAAAACAGCATCTGCACCCATAGCCATGCATCGTTCGAGCACGGCTGGCGTCGCGTAGTTGGTTAAGACGATGAGTTGTTTGCCGAGTCCGCGCGCCCTACATGCGCCGACCACGCCTAATCCGTTGCCCTGCTTCAGAAACAGGTCCACGATCGCTAAATCCCAATCTTTCGCGTTCTGAGTTAGCCAATCAATCGCCACACGCTCCCCTTCAGCCCAACCCACAAACTCCGCACCCGCCAACTCCGTCAATGTGGACGTTAAATTCTCACGAATGAGCAGATTGTCCTCAACCAGATAGATGCGTAGCGCCAAAAGAAGCTCATAGAAAGTTGTTGGAGAACTCAAAAAGAGTGCTTGCAGCGTAAAGCTCGTACGAATTGCGAAGCTGCTGTCCTGATATTAGCGGACTGGCAGCGAGACCTGCGTAGGTGAAAACGCCGTAGTGTTGTAGGAGTTTCATTTTTGACGCGGTGTTTGCGTCAAGATCATGTGCCTTCGAGCACAGACAGTATCGTGCGGCGAATCGCCTTCCCGCTGGGCATGCTGACATGGCCAATACCCGAAACCTCTACGTTTGACGCCTCAGGCATTCGTGAGGACTCTTGCGGCGCTATAAGCGTGTCATGTGCTGAAAAAACACTCGTAAATGGCACTGTGACGTGTGTTTCGCCGAGCTTAAGCAGCCACGGGTTGCCAGGGCGCATTTGCGCACCGTTTGGCCCGCTCGCAAGATACGCGTGAAACGTGCCGTGGTGGGGTGATCCTAGTGTTATCAGCCGCGCCACTTTGACACCACCAAACTGCCGCAAGTAGGCGCGGCAAACAAGGCCACCCATGCTGTGCGCAATGAGCGTCAGTTGTTGTTCACCGGTAAGTGCCAGCACCGCGTCTACACGCTGGGCCAGTATTTCGCCCATCGTATCAATCGATGCAAACACCGGTTGATCGATCGCGAAGACGCGGAAACCGCTGCGTTCAAGCGCGCGTGCAGTAAAAAACCACACTGCGCCGTTGTTGACATAACCGGATTGAAGCAGCAGCACTGGGCCACGCGCCTCACTCCGACCACGTTCACTTGCCGTGTGAAACAAGCCGCGGAACGGGATGAGGATCAGATTCTGGATACAAAGATGAAAACATTCGATGGCAAAAAAGCGAAGCCATGCCAGCGGTCCCAATTGCATCGCGGCTGACACTGGCGAGCCTTTCCAGCGTGACACCAGGTAGCTAGCAAAGGTCACCAGCATTCGAGCCACCAGCGCAGAAGCGATGACCAAAAGGACACCGTAGACGTATTGCCCGCGTTGAAAGTAAAGGTGATTCGCCAGCCAACTCCACCCGGTAAATTCAACTGCCAGCAGTATCGACGAAGCAGCCCATAGCGGCACCGGGAAAACGCGCGCGCTTTGGCTAGCCGGTGTGGAGCTCACGAATTAGCTGCGCCGCATATCGCC
>JBBRGY010000005.1:0-20704 GCA_038223495.1 Burkholderiales bacterium
CATCGTCTGACCGGCCTGATTGGCGACGCGGCCCGCGAGCAACTCATGGGTTTCACGCACCGTCCCCGGATCCCACACACCCGCCACCATTCCGACGCCTGTGATGTTCACGCCGATAGACCCGCCCGAGTAGAGCTGGTCGGCTTTGATCAGTGCCCCCGATTCGCGGTTGCTCTTGGTGCCGTTGGTGCCACTTCTTGTTTTGATGTAGACCGGATTGCCTTCGGCATCGAGTCGCGACAGGTAATGCGTCGCACCGTTTTTCAGAAACGAGCGCGATTGACCAGGGTTGCGGGCAAGGTAGTCCCAAACGCGCGATTCCTGGCGATCAAACTCGCCTTGAAATTCGGCGCCTAGCTGTTGCAGCGTCTCCGCATTGACCGATTGGCTGAGCTTTTTTCGTTCTTCGACGGTCTGTGCTGCGGCAAGGGTGCCGATGGTGAGCGCGGCGGCCGCCGCAAAGAAGGGCCAAGGGTGCTTCATGAATGAGTCCTTATCGAGATGTGTTTGCGCGAAAGTGAACGTAAACGAACGGGCGTTGATTCAGGTGTCAGTTTTGGGTGCCGGGTTAGCGCGAGCCTTCGCCAGATGGAGGAGACGCCTTGATCAGGCGGTCCACTGGACGACTCGACGGACTGCTGGCACCCTTGGCAGTGATGAACACAGGATTGCCTTCAGCATCCAGGCGCGCGAGGTAGTAAGTCAATCCGTTCTTTTCAAAGGAACGAAGTTTTTCTGGGTGCTTGCTCAGGTATGCGAAAACGCGCGCCTCTTCACGATCAAATTTCGCCTGAAGTTTGACAGCCAGACGTGTAAGTTCGTCGGTTTGGGTCAATTGGCTGATTTCCTTTCGTTCCTCCGCGCTTTGGGCAGCAACGGTCGTGCTGACGCATAGCGCAACCGCTGCGGCAGGTGGATGCCAAAAATTACGCATGGGCGTTCAAATTCGACTTGTTTACCCTTGAAACGCGTCCCGCAGCGAGTGACAAACTATTTTTGTCATGATCACGTTTGTCGTTTCGCCGTCAAACGTGCTTAGTCGAACAAATGTATCGTAATTTTGATCACCTTTGGCACAAATAGCACGGAGTGATTTCGCCTGCCGTCTATCACCACATCAACACTGATGAAGATCTGAATTTTTTTGACCGCCTTGTCACCCAAAGTAAGCTCAGTCAGGCGCTAGACAATCGCCAGCCAGCGTGGCTCGACTCATGCACTTTTGATGTCCCCATCGCATTGATGATCTGCAGCAATCCCGTTGCCAGCAGCACCAAATCACTCATTCTCTGGAGAAGTTGCAGCGCACCGCTTCGCGCTACAACGACGTATTGACAGGGTCCTACGCCCACGTCATTCTCACGGTTCGTCGTGATTGTCAGCGACCCGACGGAAACAATTTCGCGATATCGATTTGACACGTTCAAAATTAAGCGAGACACACCAACGCTGACGCTCTGTCACTATACCCCTGCCCTAACATGGCGCACCCACCAGCACTCCGTAACACCGCATGTCCAACCCCGCGCGTCCTGACTCCGGCCTATCGTACCCAAACCTCTGGCTTGCGATTGCTGCCACTCTCGTCGCGCTGCTGCTCTACGTCTCGCTCGCACCGGCCAAGGCGCTGCCTCCGCTTGGCGGGTCTGACAAGCTTTGGCACGCGGCAACGTACTTTGTGGTGATGGCTTATTTTTCGCAGATATATGCGCCACTACGGAAGCGATTTTTCATCGCCGCCGCGCTGATAGCGCTCGGCGTAGCCATAGAATTCATCCAGCCTTACTTCAATCGTCAATTTGACTGGTTTGACGCGCTGGCCAATGGCGTGGGAGTTGCTGCTGCCTTGCTGATGAGCCTGTCACCGCTAGGATCGATATTGCGCTATGTCGATAGCCGCCTGACGCACGTTTTGCGATAACCCTTACCTTCTGTAAGTTTCGCTGACAGCGGCGCGACAAACCGCTAAAACCGTCTTCTGAGTCGTCGCTTGAGCGGTTCGTTAGCGGTACTGAAAGCCGAGAGAGCACACATGAAATCAAAAATAGCGTTGCTGGTCGTGATTGCGGCCGCCATCGGGGCGTTTTTCTTCTTTGATCTGGGACGTTTTTTAAGTCTTGACGCGTTCAAAGCCCAGCAGGCGACGCTCGCGGGATATGTGACTGAAAACCCATGGCAGAGCGCGTTGGCGTTCTTCGCTGCGTATGTGGCGGTCGCTGCATTGTCATTGCCCGGAGCGGCGCTCATGACATTGCTCGGCGGCGCGATTTTTGGATTTGGTCGCGGACTGGTGCTCGTGTCGTTTGCCTCGGCCGTCGGTGCAACGCTTGCATTTTTCTCTTCACGGTTTTTATTGCGCGACTGGGTGCAAGGCAAATTCGGCGATCGTCTGAAACCGATCAATGATGGTGTGGCCAAAGACGGGCCGTTTTACCTCTTTGCATTACGGCTGGTGCCCCTCTTCCCGTTCTTCGTAGTGAATCTGGTGATGGGTTTGACGACCATTAAGACGTGGCCGTTCTACTGGGTGAGCCAGCTGGGCATGCTCGCGGGCACGGCGGTGTTTGTGAACGCCGGGACGCAACTCGCGCAAATCAGCTCACTCAAGGGCATCATTTCTCCGGCGATTTTGGGCTCGTTCGCGCTGCTGGGCATCTTTCCGATCATCGCGAAAAAAGTACTGGATTGGTTGAAAGGCCGCAAGGTCTATTCGCGATTTGCGAGCATGAAGCCCAAATCGTTTGACCGCAATGTGATCGTGATCGGCGCGGGTTCAGCGGGCTTGGTGACGAGCTACATCGCGGCGGCTGTGAAGGCGAAAGTAACGCTCATCGAAAAGCACAAGATGGGCGGCGATTGCCTGAACACAGGTTGCGTGCCGTCGAAAGCGCTCATCAAAACCGCGAAGCTTTTGTCGCACATGAAGCGCGCTGAAGAGTTCGGTTTAAAGAGTGCGTCTGCCGACTGGAATTTCGCAGACGTGATGGAGCGCGTGCAACGCGTGATTCGTGAGATTGAACCGCACGATTCGATTGAGCGCTACACCGGCATCGGTGTCGATTGCGTGACGGGTAGCGCACGAATCGTATCGCCTTGGGCCGTAGAGATCACTGCGGCGGACGGCAGCAAGTCAACGATGACCACGAAGAACATCGTGATCGCGACCGGCGCGCGCCCCTTCGTTCCGCCGATTCCGGGTCTCGCCGACATCGCGTATCTGACCAGCGACAACGTATGGAACCTGCGCGAACTTCCGAAGCGCTTAGTCGTATTAGGCGGTGGGCCAATCGGATCTGAACTTACCCAGTGTTTCGCACGATTCGGCTCGCAGGTGTCGCAGATTGAGATGGCACCACGAATCTTGCTACGCGAAGACCCTGAAGTATCGGAGTTAGTGACAAAGTCATTCAAACGGGATGGCGTCGCCGTCTTGACAGGACACAAAGCGAAACAAGTCGTTGTCGAAAACGGCGAGAAGATTCTCGTGTGCGAACACAACGGCACCGATGTGCGAATTCTGTTCGATCAGATTTTGGTCGCCGTTGGGCGCACGGCGAACGTGACCGGGTTCGGACTGGAAGAGCTGGGCATCCCGACGCGCGCGAACAAGACGATTGAAACTAACGAATACTTGCAAACGTTGTTCCCAAACATCTTTGCGTGTGGCGACGTAGCAGGCCCGTTCCAGTTCACGCATACAGCAGCCCATCAGGCCTGGTACGCGGCGGTGAACGCGCTGTTCGGTCGATTCAAGAAATTCAAAGCCGATTACCGCGTGATTCCGTGGGCGACGTTCACGGACCCCGAAGTGGCGCGTGTCGGATTGTCCGAAACGGAGGCGAAAGAGAAGAAGATTCCGCATGAGGTCACGGTTTACGGGCTCGACGATCTGGATCGCGCCATTGCCGACAGTGAAGCGCATGGCTTCGTCAAGGTATTGACGGTGCCCGGCAAGGACACGATTCTCGGTGCGACGATTGTGGGCGATCACGGCGGCGATATTCTGGTTGAATACGTCACCGCGATGAAATACGGCATCGGTATGAATAAGATTTTGGGCACGATTCATACCTACCCAACGCTCGGCGAAGCGAATAAATACGCCGCAGGTGTATGGAAACGGAACCATCAGCCGACCAAGCTGCTCGAATGGGTGGCCAAGTTTCATGCTTGGGAGAGAGGGTAAATCGCTGCCGGCGTAGTGCGCACAACACTGTGCCACCCTACGATCCGTAAGCTCCATGCCGCAGAGACACAACGAGGGCGCGCAATTTGATGCGCGCTAGAACCAAAGAATTACAGAATGAAAATACTAAAAACAATCATCGTGACGGCGGCTGCACTGATTGCGTCCAGCGCTTTCGCCCAATTTGACCAATCGCACAAAGCATTTGACGATTTACTGAAAAAGCACGTCACTTTCATCGCAAACGGCAATGCGTCGCAAATTTCCTACGCAGGCGTCCTGCGCGATCACGCCGCTTTAACGGCATACCTTGAGTCGGTTTCTGCCGTCCCGGAAGCCACTTACAAATCGTGGAACAAAAACCAGCAGCTTGCGTTTCTGATCAACGCTTACAACGCACACACGATTGAACTAATCCTCACGAAATACCCGAATCTCAAGTCCATCCGCGATCTGGGTGGCACGTTCACCAAGCCTTGGGGCATCAAGTTCTTTAAGCTGTTTGGGAAAGAAATGACACTCGACGGCATTGAGCACGACATGATCCGCGCAGATGGCGTGTTCAACGATCCGCGTATACACGTCGGTGTGGTGTGTGCGTCGATCGGCTGCCCGATGCTGCGCAATGAAGCCTTCACGGCGGAAAAAATCAACGCGCAGCTAGACGACGGTATGCAGCGTTTTTTGTCCGACAAGTCACGCAATCGCTACAACGCTGAGAAGAAAACACTCGAAATCAGCAAGATTTTTGACTGGTACAAAAAGGACTTCACCAAAGGCTACAAAGGCTTCACCTCACTTGAAGCGACGCTTGGTAAGTATGCGGACAAGCTCTCCTCCGATGCTGCAGGGCAAGCGGCAATAAAAACCGGAAAAGTCGACATTTCGTATCTCGATTACGACTGGAATTTGAACGACAAGAAGTAGCCTTTGTTGACCATTGAATGGGCCTGCGCGGCCCGCCCCGCTTGACTTGACGATGAAGCCCATCGTCCTCGTCCTCTTTCCGCAGGAATATGACGATCTTGCGCTTGCGCCGCTTGAGACTCAGCATTGCGAGTTCGAGTTCGTGCGCGAAGGGTTCGATCTGTTCACGTTTCCGTCGAATGCACGCCTGCTCTGGTTTGACGTCGAATCATTCGTTCAAAAATTGCAACGAAAGTACGCCGCCAGAAAAATCGTGGCAGTGGTTTCGACGCATGAGCAATTCGGGGCGCTCGCTGCGAGTCTGTGAGCAGAGAAACTGGGGCTGCCCGGAACGCCACTCAAGGGCTTGATTACTGCTCAACACAAATATCTCGCCCGCCAAATCCATCGCGACGTGATGCCCGAAAACGTGCCGCCGTTCTGCGGGTTTCGTTATGACGCGGACGTCACTCAAGCCATTACGATTGACTACCCCATCTTTGTAAAGCCAGTCAAAGCGGCTTTCTCGGTGCTTGCAAAGCGCTGCAAGGACGAAGCCGCACTGCGTGCACATTTGAAGTTTCGGATTTGGGAAAAGATCATTATCAAGCGGCTGACGCGGCCATTCCGGCGCGTCTCGGTCAAACACGTTGACTGCGAGATCGATGCCGATTGCTTCATTGCAGAAGGTTGCGTTGACGGCGCGCTGCAGTTTTGCGTCGATGGCTATGCGCATAAAGGCACGATTAACATTCTTGGCACCGTCGACTCGGTCATGTATCCCGGTACGAACGCGTTCATGCGATTTGAGTATCCATCGCGCCTCGCTGAAAAACACCAGCGAATGCTTGAAGCCGTCGCCAAACGGGCAGTCGAGGCCGTCGGGATGTCACATGGCCTGTTCAACGTCGAGCTGTTTTTCGATCCAAAGACGGAGCGCATCACTATCATAGAAATCAACCCGCGCATGGCAGGGCAGTTCTCTGATTTGTATGAACGGGTGGACGGCAAGAGCTTGTGGGCACTGGAGCTTGAACTGGCTTTGGGGAAGGCGCCGGATTGGCCACACCGAGCCGGCAAGTTTGGCTCGGCGGCCAGCTTTGTGTTTCGTGAGTTTGGTGATGCCGTCAAACAGCCGCCGCCGGATCACGACCAGCGTTGGTTGGCAAAAACCTACCCTGATGCGAAACTCTTTCTCGACATCAAGCACAGCACTTCGCGCGCACGCGAGACCAAGTGGCTGGGCACCTATCGCTACGCGCTCGTCCACATGGGCGGGATTGATCACGACGACCTGATGGCGCGTTTTGCCAACGTGTGTGAGCATCTGAATTTTGACGGCAAGGCATCGCCGGAAGCAGTATCCCGATGGCAAATTTTGCGAAGATCCTTTTAGCGACCAGCTCGGTCGTCTTGCCTACTTTTCTCTCGTTAGCGATGGCGGCTGATGTTGTTGCGCCAAGCGCCGCGTCAATTCCACGCTTCTCAAGCAAAGCGCCCGGAACTTCGCCGCAGGAATGGGCTTTCCAGCCCGTTCGCGGTGCCAAACACTTCACCCGCTATGCCTACGTGAGAGACGATGAACTCGGCGCAACGGTGCTTGAAGCCGTGGCCGATGCCGCAGCCGGTGCACTGACCTACCGTTTTGATGGCGATGCGCGCACCAGCTCAATACTTAGATTCAAGTGGAGGCCCGGCAATCTGATTGCGACGAGCGATCCACGGACGAAGGCGAGCGACGACTACGTCACGCGCATTTACATCACGTTTGCGACCGATCCTGAGCACGCTGGCGTCAAAGAAAAAACGGAAAACGCCATTGCGCATGTTTTGTACGGCGAAACGCCACCTCACGCTGCCCTGGCATACGTCTTCACGCACAAGGCTGCGCAGGGCACCATCATCACCAGCCCTTACACACAACGCGTGAGATCAGTGGTGGTGGATGCTGACCCGAATTCCATCGGCAAATGGAAGTCTTTCTCGCGGGACATTTATGAAGATTACAAGCGCGCGTTTGGCGAGGAACCGCCACGGATTTCCGGCATCGCCATCATGGTCGACACCGACAACACAGGCGAAAAAGCCAGCGCGCGGTTTGGCGACATCACGCTATCGACGAAGTAATCATTCGTTCACGAGCGCGTCGTGAAAACCATTTCTTGTTCAGTTCAAGTGTCTCAATTGGGCTGCGGACATGGACGCAAATCTAGCTACAGCTTTGAGTCGAAATGACTATTTTACGGGGCATAGGCGACGATTATTCGCCTAGTCGAGTTTCGCTAAAAACGCGCGCTTAGTCCTGATTTAACGCCATTTCAGCCTGAAGTTGATGCCATGTGGGACGGCAAATTACTGCATCAATGCCGATAAAGCACCGGGCCCTTTGCCGCTGGACGCCAGCACTGTCGCCGCCGCCGCGTCCATCTCGATGATCGTGCCCTCGTCAATCGGAAGCGCCTGAGCCCGCGCCTTACGCGACCGCCGCTCTGGATCACCGGGCATCAGAATTTCGTCGTGCCCCTCCATCAGCCGCGCTGATTTCACCCACTCTACAAATTCGCGCGTCGATGATTCGAATGCGGTTTGCGTACCGAAGCGCGCCGGATCGAATACGATGGTGAGCATGTTGTTCCAGACGCCCGCTTTGGGTTGATTTTTTGGGATTGTCACAGCGCCGCCGGTCAGCGCTGCGCCAAGCAATTCGCACACCATCGCCAATGCATAGCCCTTGTGCGCCGCCATCGTAGTCAGCGCACCAATGCGCCCGTCTACAGGCTCAAATAACACGCCGGGATCGGTAGTTGGTTTGCCCGAGTGATCGATCAGCGCGCCCTCTGGCGTTTGTTTTCCAGCGTTATAGGCCACGCGCACCTTGCCCTGCGCAATCGCGCTCGTAGCGAAATCCAACACAAATGGCCCACCCTCGGCGTCAGCACGCGGAATGCCAACGGTGAAGGGGTTGGTCACAAAGCGCGCTTCCGCACCGCCGTGCGGTGCGACCCAATGATTCGAAACAGCATTGGTGAAATGAATCGAAATCAGCCCTTCGGCAATCGCCTGCTCCGCCCAATGGCCCACGCGCCCCAGGTGATGCGAATTGCGCAAACCCATCACGCAGACGCCGGTGTCCTTCGCCCGCTTAATCGCGATTTTCATCGCCTGATGCGTGACACTTTGGCCAATGCCCCAATGCGCATCAAGCACTAGCAAGCTTCCCGTATCGGTGACGACTTCAACGTCAGTGTTCAGCACCAACTCTGCCGCACCAATCGCCTTCACATAACGAGGCACCATGCCCACCCCATGCGAATCGTGTCCGCTCAGGTTGGATAGCACAAGGTGATCGGCGGTGAGCTTGGCCTCCGTAGGCGACGATCCCGCCGCCAAAAATAAATCGGCCACCCAGCGATGGAGTGTGTCGGGGTGAATGGTGCGATCAGTCATGGCAACAGTTTAATTACTTGATGCGCATTTTTCGGATTGCGTATCGTTTCAGGCGTAAGGCAAGGTCGCCGCCGAAACCGTATGCGCCTGCCCACGCGGTTTAGACTCTCATGATTCGTAAAAAATTTGCAACATCATGATCGAAATTCATCATCTCAACGAATCCCGCTCGCGCCGCATCACATGGATGCTGGAAGAGCTGGGTCAAGACTACAAAATTATTAGCTACCAGCGCGACCCAAAGACGCGGCTGGCTCCGCCCGAGCTTAAGGCGATCCATCCGCTTGGAAAAGCACCGGTGATTCGTGATGGTGACGAAGTGCTCATCGAGTCCGGCGCGATCATCGAATATCTTGTACGCACCTATGGCAAGGGCCAGTTCGCACCCGCGATGGGCTCGCCCGCGTACAACCGCTACATCCAGTTTTTGCACTACGGCGAAGGCTCCGCGATGGTGCCGCTGATGTTGAAGCTCTACACCAGTCGTCTCGGCGATGCAGGCGCGCCGCTGCAACCGCGCATCAATAGCGAGATTCAAAACCACATGGGTTGGCTCGACAGCGAACTCGTCAACAAAACCTATTTCGTTGGCGATTCACTGACCGGCGCTGACGTTCAATTGTCATTTGTCGCGCAGTACGCCACGATGGGCAAAGGCGCGGAAAGGTTTCCTAATCTCGCCCGCTTTGTAGCGATGGTTGAAGCGCGGCCTGCGTACCAAAGAGCCATTGCCAAGGGCGGAGCTTGACCGCGTTTGTCGCGCGAACTGTCGACCAATCGCCCCTAAAGTTGCTGGTAGCGACCGCTCCGCTTCCGTAAGAGTACGAGGAAGCGCTACGCGCTTCCTCTGATGGGACTATTTTGACGCTACCGCGCTGGCGATGCGTACCCGCGCCGCATCACGATTCAACCCACTCAGAATCGCCTTGAACGACGCCGTAACGATATTGCTGTCCATCCCGACGCCATGCAAAGATGGGCCGTCACCCACTCGCATTTCGATGTAGGTAATTGCCGTGGCGTTAGCACCTTGTCCAATCGCGTGCTCGTGATAATCCATGACTTTAACTGGCGCGTGCAGTCCACTCGCGATAGCCGCAACGAAGGCATCGATGGGGCCGTTGCCCATCCCTTTTGCTTTGTGCGCTGCGCCGTCGATGACGACTTCGGCGTGCACCTCAACGGCCTCGGGACGCGATGAATCCTCGGCGAGTTTGTGGCCGACATATTGGTATGGCGCGCCTTTCCTGATGTACTCAGCATCAAAAATATTCCAGATGTCGTCAGCCGTCATTTCCTTGCCGGTGTCGTCCATCACGCGCTGCACGACTTGCGAAAATTCGATCTGCATTCTGCGTGGAAGATCGACGCCGTACTCGCTTTGCAGCAGGTAGCTAATGCCGCCCTTGCCTGATTGCGAATTGACGCGGATGACGGCCTCATAGCTGCGGCCCACGTCCATCGGATCGATGGGCAAATACGGCATATCCCAAATGCCCGTCTTGTTGGCGTCGCGATTGGCAAAAGCTTTTTTGATCGCATCCTGATGCGAGCCGGAAAAGCTCGTGTACACAAGATCGCCTGCGTAAGGATGACGCGGATGCACGGGAATCTGGTTACAGTATTCCACCGTCTTTTTTATTTCGTCGATGTCGCTGAAATCAAGGTCCGGATGTACACCCTGCGAATACATATTCATCGCAACGTTCACGATATCGACGTTGCCGGTGCGCTCGCCGCTACCGAACAGGCAGCCTTCAACGCGATCAGCGCCAGCCATCAATGCGAGTTCTGCGGAGGCCGTCCCCGTGCCGCGATCATTGTGCGGATGCAACGAAATCAGAATGCAATCGCGTTTGGCGACATTGCGATGCATCCATTCAATTTGATCGGCGTAGCAATTCGGCGTCGCGTTCTCCACCGTGGTTGGCAAGTTGATGATGATTTTGTTTTGCGGCGTGGCGCCGTAAACATCAACGACCATATCGACCACACGCTTGGAAAATTCAAGCTCCGTGTTCGAGAACATTTCGGGCGAAAACTCGAATCGCCAGTCGGTCTCAGGATACTTTTTCATGAGCTCGCGCACTTGCTTGACGTGCGGAATCGTCAAGTCATTGACGACCTGATCCTGCGTCAAGCCAAAAACCACATTGCGCATCACTGGAGCAACCGCGTGATAAAGATGAAAAATCGCGCGCTTGGCGCCTTTTAATGCTTCGAAAGTGCGCTCGATGAACTCTGCGCGAGCGGGCGAAAGTACCTGAATCCAGACGTCATCGGGAATCTGCTTTTGTTCGATCAAATGACGGACAAAATCGAAGTCCGTTTGCGACGCAGAAGGAAATCCCACTTCGATTTCTTTGATTCCGACTTTGACGTTCAGCGCAAACATTTTCTTTTTGCGCTCAACGTCCATCGGCTCGATGAGTGCCTGATTGCCGTCGCGCAAGTCGGTGGCGAGCCAGATCGGCGGCTTGGTGATGGTTTTGTTCGGCCACGTTCGATCAGGCAAATTGATCGGTTTGAACGCGGCATACTTTTGATTGGGCTGTTTCAACATGGCCATGATGAATCTCTTGATCTGAAAATTGGAATACGGGAAAGCCGCCGCATGAACCCGCTTCGGGGATCAGAACGCGGCGCAACAGAGAGGAGTGGGGGAATTTATTTGCGCTGGGAGCGCAGCAGCAGCGAGATCAGCGCGATGGCTGAAATGCTCGGCAGCAATGCAAGCGACAACGACGAGGCAACCGGGAAAACCGGGCTCAGAATCGTTGTGGCGTTGAACGGCTGGGAATGCATAGTTGAAATATAGCGCAGGATTTGAAATCACTCAAGCGATTCACAACTCTGTTGAGCTATGTCAAGGATGAATCTCGGGGGATTTAACTGCGTCCGCCGCTTCAGTCGACGCATCTGCCGACGCGACGGTTGGGGCTGGGTACTGCGACTTATGTGTCGCGCGCCACAACCAAACAATGTAGCCGGAGGCGAGATAAGCGATGATCACCGGGAAGAGCACTTTGGGCGGATCCATCAGGATGACTCCAAAGCCAACCGCCAAAGTGGCTACAGCCGTGAAAGACAACGCTCGTCGGCTCATTGCCTTAAAGCTGAAAAATTTGGCCGTTGTCACCATCGAAATGCCAGACACCAGCGTGACGGCGAACGCCCACCACGCAACATCACCGCCCTCGATCTCCAGATCGTCCATGAGCAACACAAAGCCTGCCACGACAGCGGCTGCGGCAGGGCTAGGAAGCCCGTTGAAAAAACTTTTGTCGACCACGCTAATCTGCACTTTGAAACGTGCCAACCGGAGCGCCGCACACGCTGCATAAATGAAGCCTGCCGCGAGGGCAATCCGCGGATTTGGCAACGAACTCAAAGACCATTCGTAAATGATTAATGCTGGCGCGGCACCAAAACTCACCATGTCGGCCAAGCTGTCCAACTCTGCGCCAAACGCAGTCTGGGTTTTAGTCATGCGTGCGACACGGCCATCAAGACTATCCAGCACCATCGCAACAAACACGCAGGTGGCGGCGTAGTCGAATCGAAAGTTCATTGCCTGAATGATGCCGAAGAAGCCGAAGAACAGGCAGCCCAGCGTGAACATACTGGGCAACGCAAACATGCCACGACGTCGCAGCTTGAGCTGGGTTGCGGCGCGACGCTACCGAAGATTCTGGCGGTCTGAGTCGTTCAATGGGTAGGATGGCGATGAGTCATGGGGATAAGTATAAGTAGGCAGCGGTTAAACGCGCTCAAATCCAGCGACTTCGCGCCGCGAGCGTCAGAGGCGTCAGCATGTCGCCCTCTTTTTCGCGCTTGGCCACGAGTGTTTCCTTCGCTCTGCGCAACGTCTCCTGCAACTCCGGACCGCGCTTCAGTGCAACGGCAACGGCCAACGCATCGACCAACGCCAATTGCGCAAGACGCCCCACCATCGGTGAATACACGTCCGGATCTTCGTCTACATCCACGGCAAGCGCGATATCGGCCAGCTTAGCCAGTTGCGACGCACGTTCTGTGACTGCAATGACCGTCGCGCCAGCCCTCTGGGCAAGCTCACAGGTCTGGATCATGTCGCGCGTTCGGCCAGTGCGTGAAATGGCAACAACAACATCCTCAGGCGTCAATAACGCAGCCGATTGCACCTGCCAGTGCGGATCGTTGTAGGCAACCGTGTGCATACCCAACAGAAAAAATTTGTGTTGCGCATCCATCGCCACAACACCTGAATTACCCACGCCGTAGAACTCTACGCGCCGCGCTCCCGCAATCGCGTCCGCCGCGCGCTCGAAAATTTTTGGATCGACCTGATTTCTCATCGCGATGAGCGTGGCAATCGAGCGATCAAAAACTTTGGCGATGACGTCGGCGCACGAATCCTGCGCAGAAACATCCGTGTGCACGTAAGGAACGCCAGTGGCGAGACTCTTCGCCAGCGCAACCTTAAATGCCTTGTAACCCGTGAATCCAAGCGCCTGACAAAAGCGTGCAATCGTCGGATCAGCGACCCCCACTGCTTCGGCGAGTTCCGCAATCGCCATGTGTGCAACACGATTGGGCTGGCCGAGCACGTACGCTGCAACCCGTTGTTCGCTCGGGCGCAACGACAGGCGCACCGCCGTAATGCGCGACACGAGCGCGTCGGAAGCGGCCAAGGGCGCGATGCTTGCTGCTTCAACGACGGCGTTCATTTGTTTCTCCATATTGTCTTTTCTGAGGCCAGTGACGCGCTTAAACGCTGCGCTCTTCGTGCCACGCCGTATCGCCGCGTGCCGTGAGACGGCTCGACGCTGGAGGGCCCCAACTGCCGGCTGCGTAACCAATCGGAGGTCCGGCGTCTGTGGCCCAATAGTCAAGAATCGGTTGCACCCAACGCCAGGCCGCATCGGCTTCATCGCGGCGCATGAAGAGCGTCGGATTGCCGCGCAACACATCAAGCAGCAGTCGTTCGTAGGCGTCTTGCCTGCGTTCCGGGAAAAATTCCTTGAAGTCAAGGTCGAGGTGTACCTCGCTCAAATGCATCCCATCGCCAGAGGCTTTCGCCATCGTGTAGAGGCGTACGCTCTCTTCGGGTTGCAACTTGATCACCAGCCGGTTGGGCACCAACGGGCTCTGGAAAATCGAATGCGGCGGCGACTTGAAATTGATCACAATTTCAGCGCGGCGCTCGGCCATGCGTTTGCCGGTGCGCAAGTAAAACGGAACGCCGGCCCAGCGCCAATTTAACAACTCAGCCCGCAGTGCCACATAGGTTTCGGTACGGGAAGTGGCGCTCACGCCCTGCTCCGAAACATAGGCCACCGCTGGCACGCCGGCCATCGATCCTGCGCGATACTGGCCACGAACAATGTTCTCGCGAATGGTGTCCTGCGTCCACGGCTTCAGTGCTCGCAGCACTTGCAGTTTTTCATCGCGCACCGCATCCGGATCAAGGCTCGCAGGTGGCTCCATTGCCGTCATGCAGAGCAAGTTCAGCAAATGGTTTTGCACCATGTCGCGGAAGGCGCCGGTCTCATCATAGAACTCACCGCGCGTCTCAACACCGACCGATTCGGCGATAGTGATCTGCACGTCGCTCACCCAGGTACGGTTCCACAAAGGCTCCAGAAATGTATTGCCGAAGCGTAGCGCGAGCAGGTTCTGCACCGTCTCTTTACCGAGATAATGATCGATGCGATAGACCTGCGATTCGGTGAATGCGTCGAGCACCAGCGAATTCAACTGTCGCGATGAGGCGAGATCGCGACCGAGCGGTTTTTCAAGCACGATGCGCGTTTCTGCCGTATTCAAACTGGCCTGTTTCAACCCGCCAATAATCGGCGCAAACAGTTTCGGCCCTACCGAGAGATAGAACACCGTTTGACTGTCGCGCTCGTCAAGCGATTTCTTGAGCTCGCGGTACTGATTCGCGTCATTCACGTCGAGTGCGAAATAAGTGAGGCGCGAGAGAAAACGCTGCAAACAATCAGCGCGAGCGCCCTGCACAAGCTCCGGCACAAAGCGTGTCAGCGCCTCCGAAACCTTGCCGCGAAACGTCGCTTCATCGAGCGCCTGACGTGCTGCGGCGATGATGCGTCCCTGCGGATGCAGGCGGTCGTCGCAGTCAGCCAGGAACAACGCGGGGTAGAGTTTGCGCAGCGCCAGATCACCCGTGCCGCCGAAAATTACAAGATCAAAATTGCTTTCCATGTAATAACAATAGCAGAGCGCCGCATTCTTTGTAGCAAAACAACAGCCGGTAGTTACATAACTACACGGCGACAATAGGCAGTACAGCGCTTTTGATGCGCTTTCACGGGAAAAAGCATGAATACGCTCGATCAGCTCAAACAATTCACCACCGTCGTTGCCGACACCGGGGACTTCAACGCGATGCGCGCCTACGCGCCGCAGGACGCCACGACCAATCCTTCGCTGATTTTGAAGGCGGTGCAGCAGGAGGCTCACAAGGGATTGTTCAACGAAACCGTCGCTGCAAATCGGGCGCTCGCCGTCAGTGAAATCGTTGATCGCGTGCTCATTCGTTTCGGTCTCGAAATTCTCAAAATCGTGCCGGGACGCGTGTCGACCGAGGTCGATGCGCGACTGTCTTTCGACACTGCGGCAACGATTGCTAAGGCGCGCGAACTGATCGCACTCTACGCTGCGGCGGGCATTGGCAAGAATCGTGTGCTGATCAAGATCGCCTCGACCTGGGAAGGCATTCAAGCCGCGACCGTGCTCGAAAGAGAAGGCATTCACTGCAACCTGACGCTCTTGTTCAGTCCTATTCAGGCGGCCGCCTGCGCCGAAGGCAACATCACGCTGATATCGCCCTTCGTCGGACGCATCATGGATTGGTACAAAAAACGCGACGGCAAGGATTTCACAGCGGAGGAAGACCCCGGCGTGCAGTCGGTGCGCTTCATCTATACCTACCTCAAACACTACGGTTACAAGACCGAAGTAATGGGTGCCAGCTTCAGAAACATCGGCGAAATTCTCGCTCTCGCGGGCTGTGATTTGCTCACCATTTCGCCGGATTTGCTCAATCAGCTGCAAGGCATGAACGACCCGGTCGAGCGCAAACTGTTGCCTCCCAACGCAGCGGCCGTCGCCCCGATCAAACTCAACACCACCGAAGCCGCGTTCCGCTATGCGCTCAACAACGACGCGATGGCGACTGAGAAATTGGCCGAAGGCATTCGAGCGTTTGCTGTGGATGTAGAAAAGCTGGAAGCGTTGATTTCGGCGGTATAGCAGAACACCACATCACGTTTTTTGGTATCAACTTTTTCATCAATACGCCTCCGTATAGGGGCTATAGCGCCAAAAGCATTGATATCGACTTTTGGCAAATATTGCCCCCAGCCCCTGTGAAATATCGCTTATCCTCAAAAGCTGATGCCTGCGATTGACCTCTTCTGCCGCGTTGTCGACAACTATGGCGACATTGGCGTTTGCTGGCGATTGGCCCGGCAGCTCGTCGCGGAGCATGATTGCCGCGTTCGGCTGGTGGTGGACGATCTGGACGCCTTTCGATTCATCGCGCCGGAGATTAATCAGTCGCTGATTCAACAACATTTGCTTGGCGTGGAAGTGCTCGATTGGGGAGCGTCCCACACGCTGGCACCCGCTGCAATCGTCATCGAAGCGTTCGCCTGCAACCCGCCCGAAGCATACGTTCTGGCGATGACAGCACTTACCGACAAACCCGTCTGGATCAATCTCGAATATCTCTCAGCCGAGGCATGGGTCGACGGCGTTCACGGTCTGCCATCACCGCATCCCAGATTGCCATTGACAAAGTACTTCTTCTGTCCGGGGTTCACCGAGACTAGCGGAGGCCTGATCCGGGAGAGCGCTCTAGCTCCCGCTTCCTTGAAAAATGAGGGTGATGGTGGAGTGGGCAGTCACAGTGAAAGAACTGAGCTTCTGGCCTTCGCCTACCCTCATGCCCCCGTGCGCGCCTTTGCGACTGCGCTCGGCGCCCACGTCATGACCGCGTGCCAACTGGACGACGCCGACCCAGCGTGGCGCCCGGCCGCCCCCGTCCCGCAAACCCAATTTGACGCCCTTCTCTCGCAATTCGACGTGCTCATCGTTCGCGGCGAAGACTCCTTCGTCCGCGCACAGTACGCGGCCAAACCGTTCCTCTGGCACATCTACCCAACCCCCGACAACGCCCATTTCGTCAAGCTCGACGCATGGCTGAATCGGTACTGCCATGGCCTGTCGATCGCCGCCGAAAACGCGTTCAGACATGCTCAACATGCGTTCAATCGCGGCGACGCGGACGCAGCCGCTTACGCTGATTTCGCCCATCATCTGCCCGCATTAAAGACTCGGTCCACCCTATGGCGCGACCACTTATTCGCTGCGACCGATTTAGCCACACGCCTCATCAAATTCGTAAATTCGCTGAATAAGCAAAAAATTAGCTAAAATCATTGGCTTTGCTATGAAAACCAGCGCCCCGGCTCAAGCCGTCCACGTTCAGGCGCGCAACCTCTAATAAATAATCTATGAAACTCGCATCTGAACTCCGCACTGGCAACGTCATCATGATCAACGATGCCCCGATGGTGGTCGTCAAGGCCGAGCTATCGAAATCGGGCCGCAACGCCGCTGTCGTTAAAGCGAAACTGAAAAATCTGCTATCCAACGGCGGCACCGAGACCGTATTCAAGGCCGACGACAAATTTGACGTCGTCATGCTCGAGAAAAAAGAAGTGACCTACAGTTATTTCAATGACCCAATGTACGCATTCATGGACAGCGAGTACAACCAGTACGACATCGAAAAAGACAGCATGGGCGACGCGCTCAAGTACCTCGAAGATGCAATGCCCTGCGAAGTCACGTTCTACGACGGACGCGCGATCGGCCTCGAAATCCCAACCACCCTCGTTCGCGAAGTGGAATACACCGAGCCCGCCGTTCGTGGCGACACCTCTGGAAAGGTCATGAAGCCTGCGCGCCTCAAGGGCACTGGTTTCGAAATCCCTGTTCCAGCGTTTGTGAACACGGGCGACGTGATCGAGATCGACACCCGTACGGACGAATTCAAGAAGCGCGTTTAGGCGACTTTTGACTCAGCAAAAACGGCTCCTTCGGGAGCCGTTTTTTATGTGCTCATCGAGGGCCAGAGTGTGCGCCGTGCGAGAGGCGATAATTGTTTCTGGAGGATTTGCATTTAATGACTGTCGCCTACATTACTCACCCGTCGTCGACCCAGCATGAGATGGGCGCGCATCACCCGGAATGCCCGGATCGCGTACGCGTCGTTGACGATCTCCTGCGCGTGCAGGGGCTGGTTGATTTCATGCGTGAAGAGACAGCGCCCGCAGCCACGCGCGAGGTAATCTTGCGAGCGCACAGCGCTGAGCTTTTGGACGAGCTTCAGGCGATGTCGCCGCTGCATGGCTATGCTGGGATCGACGGCGACACGACGATGAACCCGCTCACGATGACTGCCGTGTTGCATGCGGCTGGTGCTGCGGTGCTCGCGGTTGATCTGGTTTGCAGCGGCGAGGTGCAGCGAGCGTTTTGCAATGTGCGGCCGCCCGGGCATCATGCCGAACGGCATCGGGCCATGGGATTTTGCTTTTTGAACAGCGCAGCGATTGCCGTGCTGCACGCGCTTGCGGCGCACGGACTTCAGCGAGTTGCGCTCATTGATTTTGACGTGCATCACGGCAATGGTTCGGAGGACATTCTGGTGGAAGAAGGCAACGCCGGTCGCGTGCTCATGGTGTCAACATTTCAGCACCATCTTTATCCGGGTACGGGTGACCAACCCATGGCTGCCAACACCGTCAGCGTTCCGTTGCCAGCGTACTCGAAGGGCGACGCGCTGCGCGCAGCAGTTACCAACCACTGGCTGCCAGCGCTGAATGCATTCAAGCCCGAGCTGATCGTGATTTCGGCGGGATTTGATGCGCATCGGGATGACGAATTAGCCTCGCTCGGTTGGGTGGAGGCAGACTATCGCTGGCTGACGCAGCAACTGGTTGCCGTCGCCAATCATTATTCGAAAGGCCGCATCGTGTCTACGCTCGAAGGCGGTTACGCGCTCGATGCACTGGCGCGCAGTGTCGGTGAGCACGTTAAAGTGCTGATCGGCGCAGACTGAGAGCGAGTTATGCAAGGCCACTCCAATCACAATCACGACGATCACGAGCATGGTCATAAGCCCAAGCACGGTCACGAACATGATCACGGGTCCGACGCGAGCCACGGCGATCACGGCGATCACGGCGGTCACGGCGGTCATTCGCACGGTTCTGGAGGCCATTCTCACGGTCCGATGAACTACGACCGCGTGTTCGCCATTGGCATCGCGCTCAACGTGACGTATGCGGCGATTGAAGCTGGCGCGGGTTTTTGGCTTAATTCGTTATCGCTGATTGCTGACGCTGGACACAATTTTTCCGACGTTCTGGGATTGTTGCTGGCCTGGGCTGCCGTTTGGCTGTCGCGGCGGCAGCCGTCGTCACGCCATTCTTACGGGCTGGGCCGCAGCTCAATCCTAGCGGCGATGGGCAACGCGATGCTGTTGTTCGCCGCGCTGGGTGTGATCGTCTGGGAATCGATGACGCGCTTTACCAATCCACAGCCGATCATGACCGGGCCGGTCGTCTGGATCGCGACGATTGGCATTCTGATCAACGGATTCACCGCATGGCTCTTCATGCGCGGCAGCAAGACCGACATCAACGTTCGCGGAGCGTACTTGCACATGGTGGCGGATGCGGCGGTCTCGCTTGGCGTCGTCGTCAGCGCGCTGGTGATGGCGTGGACAGGTTGGCTGTGGCTCGACCCACTCACAAGTTTGATCATCGCCGCCGTGATTGCCGTAGGGTCATGGCGACTACTGGTGGACTCGGTGCGCCTGTCGCTCGATGGCGTTCCGCCGCATATCGACGTGGTTGCAGTGTCGCGCTATCTTGCGTCGGATGTGCACGTGAAGGAGCTGCACGATTTGCACATCTGGGCGCTGTCGACTGAAACGGTGGCGCTGACTGCCCACGTCGTCTGCCCGAACGGTCATCCGGGCGATGCTTGGCTAGCAAATATCTGCGAGGAGCTGAGCGAAAAGTACGACATCGAACACGCCACCATTCAGGTGGAAACCAGCGATGCGGTGCACGCGAAAGATGCGCCTGCCTGCGGCATCAGCTTTTCCACGTAATCACCGCTACACCGGGGCTAGCGGCCCAAATGGCCAAAAGTCGAAGCAATTACGAGCGTTTTTGCCTAAAAACGGGCCCCAACACCGCAACCGCAAGCCCTGCAAGCACAACAATCGCGCCGACAATCTGAACGCCCGTAAGCGTTTCGCCGAACAACCAAGCAGTCGCCGACATACCGGCCACGGGCACCCACAGCGCAAACGGCGACACAGCAGACGCAGGATAGCGCGTCAGCAAGTTGGACCACAGCCCGTAGCCAAACACCTGCGCCGCATAGGCGAGTACGGCGAGGTGTCCCCACAGGCTCCAGCTATTCGCGGTGAGCGGCCGTAGAAGCGCATCGCTGCCTTCCATCGCCAACGAAATGACGATCAGCATTGGCACTGCTGCAAAGCTCGTCCAAGCGACAAAATTCATCGCGTTCACTCGCCCGCCCACGGCAACTCGGGCGACGTGCTTGGCCACAGTGTTACCCGCGCCCCAGAAGAATGCACCGACTAGCACCAGCACGAACGCCAGACCCAGGCCACCCTGCAATTTGCTGACGCCAATCACGATCAGGCCAACCGCTGCAATCACCGCCCCGACGATATGCCAGCGTTGCACAGACTCTCGGAAAAACGCGACGGCGAGGCCAATGGTGAAGAACACCTGCGTCTGCACGATGAGCGACAAAAGTCCTGCGGGCATGCCCAGATTCAGCGCGATGAACAGGATCACAAACTGGCCGATGGCAATGAAACCCGCATAGACAAACAGCCAGCGCCACGCCACTTGCGGTTTGCCCACAAAAAAAACCAACGGCACGGCCGCCATGAAAAAGCGCCAGCCCGACAGCGCGAAAGGCGGCATCGTCTGCAGCGCGATCTTGATCGAAACGAACGTCAGGCCCCAGATGGTGGCGATGGCTAGAGCCAGGAGATTGTGGCGAAGAGGCAAATGAAACTAAACCGCAGAACGCGTTTGCAGAATT
>JBBRGY010000006.1:0-20677 GCA_038223495.1 Burkholderiales bacterium
TTGTTTTCAACGATGACGGTTTGGCCCCATGCTTCCTGAAGTCGTTGGCCCAGAATGCGCGCGACCACATCAGTAGTTCCACCAGCGGGAAACGGCACGACGATACGCACAGGCTTGTTCGGCCATGCCTGCGCAAACGCGCTGCTGCACGCGAGTGTCGTGGCAACCGTTAGCGCAACGGTCAGCGCGCTCTTTACGAAATTCCTGCGAATCATTTGGACTCCTCTTTGTATTATTTAAACCATCATTAGCGCAGCAAGAAGGATTCCAACCGACAGGGTTGTCCCCAGCATTGCCACGATCCAGCCGGCGCGTATCCCGCGCCACGGCGCAAATTCAATCAATAGCAAGCGCGCCCCGCCCACCAAGTGCGCGGCGAGCAGACACACCAGCCCCCACTCAGCGAACTTGAATAGCGCGCTATCCGTCCAGCGCAAGAACGACTCCAGCGCAACTTCGCCCTGAAGACTTCTCGACAGCGCCCAGAAATGCACGGGCATGAACAGCGCGAGGCCTACGCCCGACAGCCGGTGCACGACAAACGCCCAGTAGCCGGGCATGCCGCGCGCACGAAAGTCATTGCGTCGGGCAGTGTTTGCGCTAACCGCCATACAGCCCCCACACCGCCGAGAGTCCAGCAAAAACAAGTGCAGCTGCAAATACGGTCAGCAGCACATTCAGCGAGCGGCCGCGCCACTGCAACCACTCTTCGGCAATCCGCGCAAGACCAATGGGTGCATGAATTGCAGCGCTCAAAACGAACAACACGTAGAACGCGGCGAATGCGAAGTTACCGCGCGTTCGGCCAAGAATTTCCGCGCCGGTTAATCCGCCGCGCACGGCATACAGAATGGTGACGATGTGCACGATCACGCACAGCGCCAACACCATTGCGCTGATACGTTGGGCGTACCAAAGTTTGGCCTGAGTGGCCGCGCTCAATCGAGTTCTCCACGAATGGCTGCGCGAGCGGTAATGCGTTTCAGACCGCTGATACCCAGCGTCGGCGCAATGCCTTTCGGACAGCGCTCGGAACAACTGGTATGCGTGTGGCACGCGTGACACCCGGCGTCGCCTGCGACGGCTTGCAAGCGCTCACGGCCGGCAACATCGCGTTCATCATTCACCAGCGTCCATGCGCGATTGAGTGCCGCTGGGCCGAGATAATCCGGTCGCCACGTGACGGTGTCGCAGGATGCGTAGCAAACGGCGCAGCCAATGCATTCAATGCCCGCATCGGCAGCTTTGCGCGCCGGTGAGCTGGGCGATACGTTCGCGAAATCCTGATGGCGCGTGCGTTCGCCACGAAACTGTCCTTTTGCACCGGCCCACTTATCAAAAAACGTCGACATGTCGGTCGCGAGATCTTTGACGACCGGCAAATTGGACAACGGCGCGAGCTCAAGCGCGCCGTTGACGGCCACCTTCGACACGTGGGTGCGACAGGTCCAGCGCGCCACGCCGTTTACCGTCATGGCGCACGAGCCACACATGCCGACGCGACACGAAAAGCGATAGCTCAGGCCAGGGTCAATTGTGCGTTGAACGTACGTCACCACATCGAGCACCGTCTGGCTATCAAGGCGCGGCACGTCATAGCTGACGAATTGACCGTCCGCCTGTCCGCGCCAGATGCTTACTTTCAATGTCTCGGTTTTCAACATGCAAATATTATCGGCCAGTCAATCCCATAGTAAAAGCGATTAATAGTTCTTTCATAAGAAAGAAAAACTAAGCAATTGGACGTAAATCTGCCCTATGCCATCTATTCGCATCCTCAAAACTTTCCTCGTCGTCGCCCGCACAGGCAGCTTCGCGGCCGCAGGAGGCGAAGTCGGACTGACGCCCGCCGCTGTCGGATTGCAGGTGCGATCTCTGGAGAATGACATTGGTCGCAAACTGTTCGACCGCGTGGGACGCTCGATCATTCTCAACACGCAAGGACGTGAATTAGTGCCCGCCGCGCTGGATCTGGTGAGCAGTTATGAAGCGCTGTCCGCTTCCGCCACGGAGGGCCTTGCCGGAACGGTTGTGATGGGCGCGCTCGTTTCGGCGCTGATGGGCGCGTTTTCCGGCGCGCTGTGGCAGATGAAGCGCGACTATCCCGCGCTCGATATCAAGCTCTTCTCGGGCATGTCGGCCGATTTTGTGACGCGCGTCGAGCGTGGCGAACTCGATGCGGCCGTAACGACGCTGCCGCCGCGCGTGCTGCCAGCTGCGCTCAAATGGACATCGCTTTATTCCGAACCGATGGTGCTCATCGTGCCAACGCGGCCGCACTTTGAGCTGACGGATGATCCGTTTGAGCTTTTACGCAGCGCTCCGTTTTTACGGTTTGACCGCTCAACCTGGACGGGTGACCTAGTGACGCGCGTACTCGCGCGGGCGCGCGTCGTCGTGAACGAAGGACTCGAAGTGAACTCGGTTGAAGCGATCGTCGCGCTGGTTCGTCAAGGCTACGGCGTATCGATTGTGCCGAAGCTCGATAACGTGCAGTGGCAGCGCGACAGCCAGCTAAAAATCATCGATATTCCGGGCAATGCGCTGGAGCGGAAGGTCGGGCTGCTCGAACGAACCGAACATTCACGCAAGCAATTCACGTCGGCGATTAAGGAGCACTTTCGTTTTCATCGGCAAAAATAGCGAAGTGCGGCCATCAGCTTTTCGCTATAAGCGCCGCTATAAAGGGGCTATCGGCAATAAAGTACATTTATCGACAATAGCACTTTTTGCGATCCAGCCCCTGTGTAGCCTAGTTTTTACGAAAAAGCCAATAGCAACAACTTCGCCTTAAGCTCGCCTACTCCGCCAAAACGCCGCGCCGAATCTGATCGAGCTCGATGGATTCGAACAGCGCTTTAAAGTTGCCCTCACCAAAGCCCTGATTGCCTTTGCGTTGAATGATCTCGAAGAAGATCGGGCCAAACAGGTTTTGCGTGAAGATTTGCAGCAACATGCCTGAGTCTTCTGGTGCGCCGTCGACCAAAATATTCAAGGCTTGCAGCTTGGCCACGTCTTCACCGTGATTCGGAATGCGCGTTGGCAATTGCTCGTAATAAGTTGCCGGCGTGGTCTGAAATGGCACTGCCTTTTTGGCGAGCGCTTCGACGGTCGAGTAAATATCTTTCGCGCCAAACGCGACGTGCTGAATGCCTTCACCGTGATACGCGTGCAGGTATTCCATGATCTGCGATTTGTCATCAGACGACTCGTTGATCGGAATACGAATCTTGCCGCAAGGGCTGGTCATCGCCTTGCTCTTGAGACCCGTCAGTTTGCCCTCGATATCGAAGTAGCGCACTTCTTTGAAATTAAACAACCGCTCGTAAAATCCAGCCCATTCGTCCATACGACCGCGATGCACGTTGTGCGTCAGGTGATCGAGATAGGTGAGCCCTGCGCCTTCGGGAACGCGCGCCGCGCCTTCGATCGGCACAAAGTCGATGTCGTAAATGGTGACGTTGTTGCCGTTGCCGTCATAGCGATCCACAAAATAAAGCAACGAGTCGCCAATGCCTTTGATCGCGGGAATGTTCAGCTCCATCGGGCCGGGCTTCATATCCACGCCCCACGCGCCCGCAGCCACCGCGTGCTTGTAGGCAAAGGCGGCATCCTTGACACGGAACGCAATCGCGCAAATCGACGGGCCGTGCACGCGCGCAAAACTCTGCGCGAATGAATCAGGCTCGGCGTTCAAAATGAAATTGATGTCGCCCTGTTTGTATAGGAGCACATTCTTCGAGCGGTGTTTGGCGACGGCCGAAAAGCCCATCTGCTCAAAAAGTTTGCCCATCGCCACGGGATCGGGCGCGGCGAATTCGATAAATTCGAAGCCGTCGGTGCCCATTGGATTGTCCCAAGTCTGAAATTGCGATGTCATCTGAGTAGCCTTTTCGTTGTGCGTAAATTTTCAGACTAATTTTTATCTCAAGCGGTGCGCAATGAAGCTGCAAATATGCCCGCGAATCGGTCGTTTTGGGGCTTATATTTGCGTAGTACTGTTCAAGCTAGGCATATAAGTCATGGATCGCACCGATTTGCGCATTTTGGAGACACTTCAGGCGGATGGCCGTCTATCAAACATTGAGCTGGCCGAGAAGGTTTCGCTCTCGGCCTCGCCCTGTCTGCGCCGCGTCCGCGCGCTGGAGGAGGACGGCATCATTTCAAGCTACGCCGCGCTGCTCAACCCTGAAAAAATCGGTCTGGGCCTGACTGTGCATTTGGACGTTGCGCTCGATAAACGCGATGCCAAGGCACGGGATCGTCTGAAAGCGGCCGTGCAAACGTGGTCCGAAGTGACGTGGTGCCATTCGCTTTCGGGCGAGATGGATTACACGATGCAGGTGGTGATGCCCGATCTGAAACACTACACCGCGTTTCTGATGGACCGGGTGCTGACGCTGCCGGGCGTGGTGAATGTGAAGTCAGCGTTCGTGCTGGAGAAAGTCAAAGAAACCACTGTGCTGCCGTTGAATTACATCGCCAGCTAGGAAGGGCACAGCGGGGAACCCCGCGCTGGAGCGAGCGCGAGTGTTGTGAATGTGATTTCCAGATAGGGCGGATCGGTCACCCATGCGCGGTAGGGGTTGCCTCTTTTCGACAATGTGGGCTTAATTAGGGTGAACGTCTTGCCCCAATCGCCCTATTTAGTCTTTAACGTAAACCACACCTAAATGCATCCAACGCATGACTGATGACAATTTCTCGTCGCTGTTTGACCTGCTGCCGATTGGTGCCTATCGCTCAACGCTTGACGGTCGGCAATTGCGGGCGAACGCAGCATTAGTGAAGCTCAACGGTTACAGCTCGGAAGCCGAAATGCTCGCGGCGGTGAACAACATCGGAGCGGAGTGGTACGTTGATGCCCAACGGCGCGATGAGTTCATGCGCCTCGTTCAGACGCAGAGCTTTGTCTCCGATTTCATTTCCGAAATCTATCAACACAAGACACGCACACGCATCTGGATTCGCGAGCATGCACATGCGGTACGCAATGCGTCGGGCAACATCGTCTATTACGAAGGAACGGTCGAAGACATTTCGGCGGAACGGGCCGCTCAGCAGACGATCGCCACATCGGAGCGACGCTTCCGTGCGATGACCGAGAAGGCGCAGGTCGTCACCTTAATCTGTACGCGCGATGGCGTCATCACTTACGCCAGCCCCGCCTGCGAATCAACGTTGGTGATCGAGCCGCATCGGCTCATCGGAACGCAGGTATTTGATCGGGTACATCCCGACGACGTCGCGAGGGACAAAAGCGATTTCGCAGGGGTGGTCTCGGGTACTAATTCCGGAGTCGAAACAGTGTCGCGCTTTCGCCACCGCGACGGGACGTGGCGTTACCTCGCCGCGCTCGGTAACAACGCGCTAGCTGACAATGCGGTGGGCGGCGTCATCGTGAATTTACGCGACGTGACGGACGCACGCCGCGCCGAAGAACGGCTCACGATTCTGGCCACAATCGACATGCTGACGGGGTTGAAGAATCGAGGCGCATTCGAGGCATCGGCAAAGGCTGAGCTGGCAGCAGTTCGGGCGACTCCAGGGCGTCGCGCCGCATTGTTCTTTATCGATCTCGACCGGTTCAAGTCGATCAACGACTCGGTCGGTCACACAATCGGTGACCGTGTGTTGAGCGAAATCGGACGACGGCTGCAACACAGTGCACCCGCACACGCTATCGTTGGACGGCTGGGCGGCGACGAGTTTGCGATGCTGGTGGCATGTGGAGATACGCCGTCGAACCCCGAGGAAATCGCTGCAGGTATCGTCGCAGCACTGTCCGTGCCGATCCAGATTGATGACATGGACTTCAGGGTAACGGCCAGCGTCGGCGTTTGCGTGTTTCCTGAACATGCTGAAACGTTTGAGCTGATGCTGCGCTACGCCGATCTGGCGATGCTCGACGCGAAGTCAACGCGGCGCGATGCGTTTCGCGTGTTTGACAGCTCACTTGCGATCATCGCTCAAGATCGGATTTCGCTGGTGGAGGAGTTGCGCGAGGCGATTCTGCTGGGGCAACTGGAAGTGTTCTACCAGCCTCAGGTATCGCTGATCGATGCGGAACTCATGGGGCTGGAAGCGCTGGTGCGCTGGCGGCATCCGACGCGCGGTCTGATCGCTCCGGATGCATTCATTGCGCTCGCCGAGGACGTGGGCCTGATCGGTGCCATCGGTGAAATCGTCGCCGAGCTCGCCGTGAAGGATGTCGCGCGCTGGCAAATCGCATACGGTCGTCCGCTCACGCTTGCGTTAAATGTTTCGGCGCTGCAATTGCGTGATGCGACGTTTATCGATAGGTTGCGCGAAATTCTGTTGCGGAATGACTTTTCTGCGCAAAATTTGGAGCTGGAAATTACGGAGAGCGCGCTGGTCGCCTCGCTCGATCTGGCGCCCGGCGTGCTGCGAGCGTTGAATCGTCTGGGCGCGCGCGTGGTTCTTGACGATCTTGGTGTTGCTTACTCATCGTTTTCGTATCTCAAACAGTTTCAGGTGCACGGCGTCAAACTTGATCGCGGTTTTGTCGTCGGCGTGCCAAGCGACGGCACCGATTCGGCCATTGTGCGGGCGATTATTTCGCTGGCCCGCAGCCTCAAATTACGCGTGGTCGCCGAAGGCATCGAACGTCCTGAACAGCGCATGTATCTGCTCGATCAAGGCTGCGCCGAAGGCCAGGGGTTTCTGTTTTCCAAGCCTTTGCCCCGGTTGAGCATCGACGCGCTATTTGCCGCGCCGACACACACAAAGGGGCAGCGTGTGTTGCTGTTGCCGAATCGGTAAAACTGTCTCGGCATTAAATGCGCTACGTTGCAGTTTTAAGGGATTTTTTGCACGCACTATGACGTTGGCCTATGCTTAGGATTGTTTGCAATTCGTCCTTTGACCGCTCAGCGAATGATTAATACGCCCCGCTACTCGCAACCTGTAACGGTCACCCTGTGGCCCGCACCGCTCGCGATCGGCATTGCAACGGCCGTGATGCTAGCGCTGACAACGCTCATGGCGGGTTGCGTGACGCCGCCCGCCGAACCGCCAACAGCAACCGCTGCCGCGCCTACTGTAGTGACGCCCGTTGTCGTTAAACCGGCGCCTGTCCAGCCACCGCCTGCGGCTCCGGCCCCGGAACCCGCACTGGTCGTGCCGGAACCCATCGCTCAAGCGAAGGAACCGCCACCCGTCGAGCTACCGGAATATGCAAAGCGCGGCAAACGCTTACCCGCCAATGGCGGTGCGCCCGGTCGCGCCGTGGCAATCTATTGCCGCAGCTTCGAGATCGACAAAGACGCAGCGACATACTTCAAAACGCTGACTCGCACAAAACGGCTGCCAAGCGCCGCCGACGTTGCCGAGCGCAGCCGCGCCGCGGGTCAACCGCAAACCGTGAAACAAGTGGTGGAGCGCGATTGGGCACTGCGCCGCGAGAGCAACAAGAGTGCACCGCAACGCTGCAAAGTGCTCGGCGGGTCGATTGAAGGAGCGACCGCATTGATCGCTTTCGAGGCGGAACTCAACGGTCGCCGCCAGCGCGGCATTGCCACAGTGATTCAGTCCGACAAGAAATGGCGCGTGCGCGATCACGGTGACTGGGTTCCGGTCAAGTAGCCGCTCTGCGCCGCTCAACTTAAACTTGCCGAAATTTCTATATAGCTTTTGCCTGAATTCCTTATTTCATAGGGGCTAAATGGCTATTTGGCGCATATTCGACTTATGGTGAAATTCACGTCTAGCTCCTATGCAATAGCCGTTTCACGCCAAAGTTATAGGCAAAAACCTGCTTTGACTAAGGCTTCGCCGTCTTCAAATACCCAGGCGCTCGCCGATGCTTCGTTGCCTGCTCAAAGGCAAAAGCCATCGCGATTAGTTTTGGCTCGCTCCACGCCGTTCCTACTAACGAAATCCCGACTGGCAAACCGCTCACAAACCCGGCGGGTAAGGTGATGTGCGGATAACCCGCGACCGCCGCAGGTGAAGTAAAAGCGCCGCCGCTGTTGTCGCCACGAATGAAGTCCGTGAGCCATGCCGGACTGCCGCTAGGCGCGACCAGCGCATCGAGATGGTTGTCGCGCAGCGCTTTGTCGATGCCTTCTTCTCGCGAAAACCTCAGGTTGTTGGCGAGCGCGTCGACATATTCTTTACTGTCGAGTCCGCCTTTCGCAGCGGCGCGCGCCATGTGTTCCTGCCCGAAATACGGCATCACGCGATCACGATTTTTCTCGTTGAACACCATGATGTCAGCGAGCGATTTAATCGGTAAATTTGGCGCAAATTCAGCGAGATACGCTGCCATCCCCGCCTTGAATTCGTAGAGCAACACGTCGTATTCGCTCTGGCCATATTTACTCGCGTTCGGTAGCTCGGCCAAATCAACGAGCGTTGCGCCCTGCGCCTTCAGCACGTCCAGCGCCGTCTCGACAACGGCAGACGCGAGATCGTTCTTGCCGCCAAACTGGCTGCGCACAACGCCGATGCGTTTGCCTTTCAATCCATCGCGATCCAGAAATTTTGTGTAGTCAGTCGCGCGCGCCGTAGCCTCCTTCGTCACTGCATCACGCCTGTCCGTTCCGGCGAGCACCGTGAGCAGCGCGGCAGCGTCGGCAACAGTGCGCGTCATCGGCCCGGCTGTATCCTGCGAATGCGCAATCGGCACGATACCGTCACGGCTGATCAGGCCAAGCGTGGGCTTGAAGCCGACAATGCCATTTGCCTGCGCGGGCGATATGATGGAGCCATCGGTCTCGGTGCCGACCGCCACCGCCGCCAGACTCGCGGCGATGGCCACGCCCGAGCCCGAGCTTGAGCCACTGGCGTTGCGATCAAGCGCGTAAGGGTTCCGCGTCAATCCCCCACGCGAACTCCAGCCCGACGTGGATCGCGTCGAGCGAAAGTTCGCCCATTCCGACAAGTTGGTCTTGCCTAGAATCACCGCGCCCGCCTCACGCAATCGGGTGACGATGAAGGCGTCTCGCGGGGCCTTCGCGCCCACCAGCGAGAGCGAACCAGCAGTCGTCTGCATCGCATCCATCGTCGCGATGTTGTCTTTGATCAACACCGGAATGCCGTGCAGCGGGCCGCGCAATTTGCCCGCTTTGCGCTCGCCATCCAACTCGCGCGCTATGGCGATTGCGTCGGGGTTCAGCTCAATCACCGCATTGATGTGCGGCCCCGATTTATCAATCGTACGGATTCGCGCGAGATAAGCACGCACCAGAGCCAATGAGGTGGTTTTGCCGGATTGCATCGCGAGCTGAAGCGTCGAAATATCTGCTTCGATCACGTTCAATGTGCCATTGGATTGAGCGGCTGCCATGACATGGCCCCCAAGCATCGTCGCGATGCCAACGGCGCTCGCAGTTTGCAGAAAAATCCGGCGGGAGGATGTCATGAAGTGTCCTTAAAACAACAGCGGCGTACGGCTTCACAAACAAAAAACGCCCGCAGGGCGTTTTGGAGCGGGTGAAGGGAATCGAACCCTCGTCAGTTGCTTGGGAAGCAACAGCTCTGCCATTGAGCTACACCCGCAGTACGCCGTAACTTTATCTCAATTTTTGGCTTGCGCCTACGTTCCATGCGTGCTTCGTTAGAACTGCCATGCAGACCTGATTTTGAAATGTAGCCCTGAATATTGGCTTTTCCACAATTACGAGCCACGCAATAGCATTACCCGCGCAAGTGGCGCCGTCTCTGCATACGTGCGCCAACGCACAGACGCAGTGTAGATTGTGGTTTAAAAATTTTAGGGTCACGAAAGCTTCCTTGAAATCGCAACGCGCGACGCGGTCGATCGTAGTCGTCGTCCTTGGCGTCATGTCCTCAGCGCGGCTTAACTCAGCGAAGCGGCAATTCATACTACGTCGGCGACGGATTCTGTTTCCAATCAACTCAACTAGAGAGAACAACTAATGCACACAATTACAGCCAAAAAAAGCACATTGGCGGGCGGAATTAAACGCTGGACCACGGCACATTTGACGGGCATTGCACTTGCAGGTGTGCTCGTTGCTGTTTCGCAATCTGTCGCAGCGCAGGTGTTGGTCTTTGACCGCGGATTACCGACTGCAAACTTGAACAACGCGGCGGGAGCAAACCAAAGTAACGTCCTATGGGCTGACGTAGAAACTCCGCCGATCACGCCTTATCTCCCAGGCGATGACTTCACTTTGTCGGGCTCGAGTCCCTATGTTGTCAACAAGATACGTGTCTGGTCGACAGACAGCGTTGGTCTTTCTCTGCGCGGAGGTGTAGCAGGAGGTCCAATTGGCCTCGTCTCGACTACGTTTGCAGCGACTCCGGTGACGTATGCAAATTCGCAGAGTTACCAAACTGGAGCCGGAGCATTTTTGACGCTGTACCAAATTGACTTCACCGTAAACATCCCGTTGAATGGCGGCGTTTCTTATCAATTCTTTTTGGACGGCCCTGCGGTTTCAGCGGGTGGCAATGACTTCAGGGGTGCAAGGCTTCACGCGTCAAACTCAGCTCTAAGCGGATCAACCCAAGCAGGATCAAACGGTATTTTCCTGTTTCTCGCGAATGATGGCACCGCGAAGACGTGGAACTCGCAGACCGGCGCGGGAACCTATTGCGCTGCTGCCCCTTGCCCAGGTTGGGACAAGGTTTCTGACGGCAACGTCCAAGTCTTTGCCGCGCCGCCTCAGGTGGTCGTAGCAACGCAGGTGCCAACACTTTCGGGTGGTGGGCTAGCTGGACTGGCGTTGCTGATCGCCGGGGCAGGCTTTCTGGTCGCACGTCGCCGTAGCGCCTAACGCGCTGTTAACTGGTGGGGTTTAACGCACTAGCCATTGCCTTCATCCCGCATGGAGCTTGCAAGGCACCGGCTAGTCGCGGGCGATCAGTCTGTCGGCGGATGATGGCTGGAATCGGAGTACCAAATTTGGGGTAGCTGCGAACAAAGAAGACGCAGCCACCATCTGCAGTTGAAATACCGGGGCCATACACGAAGCGTCAGGCTTGCTTGCGTGTGAGTCCCGGCTATTGGGTTACGCTCTAGCGTCGCCCCAAATCCGTATTTCAACGATGAAGTCACTTTCCGCTTTTCTCCTTTCTGCACTGCTTGCGCTCAAGGTGCTTGCGGTCGACGTGCCCGTTTACGACGAATCGGTCGACGCGCAAGCGCAGGTCGTGCAGGCACTCGCCAAAGCGAAAGCCGAAAACAAGCAGCTGATGATCGTGTTCGGTGCCAACTGGTGCGGCGACTGCAAGATGCTCGATGGCGAATTCAAAAAGCCGGCGATGAAGGCGTTGCTCGACGCCAATTACGTGGTCGTGAAGGTAGACGTCAATCGCTTTAACAAAAACCTTGAAGTGGTCAAACCGTACGGCGACGTGATCAAAAAGGGCATTCCGTCTATCGTGATCGCGACGCCCGCGAACCAGTTGGTGTACGCGACCAATGGCGGCGAACTGGCTGATGCGAGGAAAATGGGGGAAACGGGTGTGGCTGAATTCTTTCGGGAGCTCGTTGCTCGCAAGGGGCGTGGTTAGCAAGGGCGTCCCAACGCGAACGGCGCGCGTTCAGCGCTCTACTCTTTAGAAAGTTTCTTTTGACCTCGACAAACGCCCCCGCCGGCGAACCCATCCGCATCTCCAAAATCCTTGCCCAACGCGGCATTGCGTCGCGCAGCGAAGCCGACCGCATGATCGAAAAAGGGTGGGTCGCGGTGAATGGATTCGTTGCGATTCCCGGTGATCGCGCCGCGCCGGACGCTGAGATCACGCTATCGGCCGAGGCTCATGCGCAATTGGACGACACGCTCACCGTGATCATGAATAAGCCGCGCGGATTTACGTCGGCGGCAGATGAGTTTGGTGGCGCGCCTGCGATGACTTTGCTGACGCCGCACAACTTCTTCACGACGACACCCACCGCTCCCGACACGCTACAACCACCGCGTCTTCCCGGCAGTGGATTACGTGTGGCGGGTCGCCTGTCTACACGCGAAATGGGGCTTGTCGTTTTCACGACGGACACTGCGCTGGCACGCCGCCTGGCTGCTGCGGATGTTGAGGAAACGTGGTGCATCGATTTCCGCGCCACGCCACCCGACGACGCCATTGAAATCATTTCGAGCGCACTTCACAATGCCGTGCAAGTGGTGAGCGATCCTGACAACGCGAACGCGCTGCGGCTCACAACGCCCTCGCTCGCCAAAGGCATCCTCTCGTCGATTTGCGACGGCCAAGACTGGCGCACCGATTTAACGCGCCTCCAGCGCGGCGAAATCGCCCTCGGCGATGTGCCCGCTGGCCGTTGGCGAGTGCTTTAGTTCGCGAATGATGCCACCGGCGACACAAGGCAGCGGACGCATTCTCTTGGCCCCAATGGAGGGCCTGCAGGACTTCGTTCTGCGCGATATTTTGACCCGCGTCGGCGGCGTGGATCGCTGCGTGTCGGAATTCATTCGCATCACCGAACGGCTGATGCCAGCGCGCACTTTCATCCGCATCATGCCGGAGCTTTTGAATGGCGGATGCACCTTTGCGGGTGTGCCTGTGCGTGGGCAACTGCTCGGCTCCGATCCAACTTGTCTCGCCGAAAACGCAGCGCGTTTGGCCGAACTTGGCTCGCCTGGAATCGATCTCAATTTCGGTTGTCCCGCCAAAATCGTGAACCGTCACGGTGGGGGCGCGATGCTTTTAGAAACGCCTGAGTTGGTGAGCCAGATCGTCTCCGCCGTGCGCCGCGCCGTGCCAGCGCATATCCCCGTGTCAGCCAAGATGCGGCTCGGCTTTAACGACGACACCCGCGCCGAAGAATGCGCGCACGCCATCGCCGATGCTGGCGCTGCAGAGCTCGTCGTGCACGCTCGCACCAAGGCGCATGGCTACCGTCCGCCCGCGTACTGGGAGCGCATCGCCGACATTGGTGCAAAAGTGAACATTCCGCTGGTCGCAAACGGCGAGATTTGGACGGTTGCCGACGCGCTGCGCTGCCGCGAAGTCAGCGGCTGTCAGGACATCATGCTCGGTCGCGGCATGGTCGTTGATCCAGGATTGGCGTGGGCCGTGCGCGCGGCCGCGTTCGCACAACCCGATGAATCAACCCCAAGCGAGCCGCACGTGCCGTGGCAAACGCTGCGCCCGTTGCTCAACGATTTCTGGGCACTCGTCACCACCCGCGTCGAGAAAAAACATCGCGCGGGCCGGCTCAAACAATGGCTCAATTTTTTACGCCGACGATATCCCGAAGCCGACACGATTTACGGCGAATTGCGAACCATCAATGATGCGGCGTTTATTGATGCGTGGCTACAAAAGGGTTGTTCTACGCCGGATCGCAACCCACAAACACTCGCGGTCGCGTAGTCGGCAACATTTCGTACGTCAATTGGGTGGTTGTCACAGAGCCGTAACATCCTTGTCATAAAACATCAGTCTTATGCCAGCCACTATCCTTATTGTTGAAGACGAGCCCGCGATTGCGGAGCTGGTTTCCCTTCACTGCAAACACGCGGGCTACACCGTAAAACTCGCGCACGCGGTGCTCGATGCGCGTGATGTTGTCGACGAAGCGCTGCCGGATTTGATCGTGCTCGACTGGATGTTGCCGGACAAATCGGGCATTGATTTCGCACGCGAATTGCGCAAGGATGATCGCACCCGCGACCTGCCCATTTTGATGCTAACGGCACGCGCTGCTGAGGACGACAAAGTGCGCGGCCTTGAGGTCGGCGCGGATGATTACGTGACCAAACCGTTCTCGCCGAAAGAGCTGATCGCGCGGATTAAGGCGCTGTTGCGTCGCGCTGCGCCGGAGTTGGGCAACGAGGCGATTGAATTGGCGGGGCTGCGACTGGAGCCCGCTGCACATCGCGTGTCGGGCAATGGCACTGAGCTTAAAGTCGGCCCAACGGAATTCCGTATGTTGCGCTTTTTGATGGCGCGACCGGATCGCGTAATGACGCGGCAGGCATTGTTGGATGGCGTCTGGGGCGATCATGTGTTCATTGAAGAACGTACGGTGGACGTGCATGTGCGTCGCCTGCGAATTGCGCTGGAGCCGACAGGCCACGACGCGCTGGTGGAGACCGTGCGCGGTGGCGGGTATCGTTTGCGCAAGCGGTGATTCCGCTCGAAACGCGGCCTTTGTATGGGCTGGGCGACGTTGCCCCGCTAAGCGAGCTAGTTGCCTCGCAACGTACACGCCGTCACGATGCCGACATCGGCTCAACCCCTTCGCGAACTACACTCGCGCCCATGAATCGACTGTCGCGAACCGTTGCCGCTGTGACCGTGGGTGCCATCGTGCTCTCGTTTATCTGGACACCGTGGATCGCCGCCGCGATGCTGACGGTGCTCTGCATCTGGCTCACGGTGCGGGTGCTGGCACAGGATCGTGCCGCGAACGATTTGCTGCGCGATCCGAATGCCGTGCAACGGCCATTCATGGACGTGATGAGCAACGTGCGCTCGCGTCTGAAAGACGTTGAGCAAATCGTCCGCGATCGCGATGCCGAGATCGTTCAGCGCAAGCAAATTACCAATGCGGTGCCCGACGGCCTCTTTTTGCTGGATGCCACAAACCGCATCGTGTGGTGCAACCGCGCCGCGCTGGTGATGCATGCGCTGGACGCGTTTCGCGATGTCGGCAAGCCGATTGCGCAGCTCATTCGTTCGCCCGAGTTCGCCGCTTATCTCGAAGACGATTCGCGTTCGGAGCCGGTGATTGCGCTGTCCGGGCGCTCGATTTCCTTTCACCTTGAGCGCAGCGATGATGGCACCGCGGGCGCGCGCCTGCTGCTCACACGCGACATCACCGAGCGCGAAAAGCTCGATCGTATGCGCCGTGATTTCGTCGCTAACGTGTCGCATGAATTGCGCACGCCGCTCACAGTCGTCGGCGGCTTTGTCGAAACCATCACCGACCTGCCACTCGATGAAGCGGAGCGAACGCGTTATCTGCAAATGATCGCGACGCAAACCGGCAATATGCAGCATCTCGTCGAAGATTTGCTCACGCTGGCGCGCATGGAAAACGACCAGATGCCGCCGGAATCCGTGCCCACCGACTTAGCCAAAATCGCGCGCGATGCACTCGCCGACGCTGAAGCGCTGTCCGGCGGCACGCATACGTTTGTCGCAAATATCGCTCCCGCCAGCGTGCTTGGCAGCGCCAACGAATTGCGTTCCGCGCTCGGCAATCTGCTGTCGAACGCCGTGCGCTACACGCCACCCGGTGGCACTATCGCGCTCACGGTGACCGCCGCCGACGAAGTGAAAGTGGAAGTCAGAGACACCGGCGCGGGCATCCCCGCCGTGCACCTGCCGCGACTGTCCGAGCGCTTCTATCGCGTGGATCGTTCGCGATCACGTGAAACGGGCGGCACCGGCCTGGGCCTCGCCATCGTCAAGCACATCGCGCAACGCCACCGCGCCAAACTGGAGATCGAGAGCGAAGTCAACGGACCGAATCACGGCAGCACGTTCCGATTGCGATTTCCGGAGATTTCGGACAGTTAATTCGATATCAGCTTTCCGCTGAATCTACGTCTGAACGGAGGCTAGGCATGAAATTCAACGAATATTGATATCGGTCATTATGAGACGCTAGCCGCCGTATAGGCTTGCTTTAAGCAAAAAGCTGTTTTACTTTCTGACGGGTTGCAAGGTCATGATTTCGCGCCAATTGCCGTGAGCTTGCTCAGGAGGTAGCTGACATAGTGCACGCTAATGGGCGCGGTTAAGCGCTAGCGTTGCGCACGAGACGATCCGCCCCTAAGCCAACTCGCTAAACGGCAGCTCCGCTTTCACCAAAATCACCGTGCACGGTGCGGCCATCGCTACCTTCATCGGCACCGTCTGCAAGATACGTTGCAGCGCGAGGCCGTGCGTGGCGGTGCCGATGACGATGACGTTGACGTGGTTGCCGCGCGCGTAGTCGAGCAGGGCTTGTGCGACGTCGCCGGATTCGAGAACGTGCAGCGAGAGCTGATGCTTTTCGGTGTCGATACCTTGCGCCCAGTTGCGCAGTAATTCCAGATAGCGGGTGTGGACGTTGGCTTCGCTTTTTGCTGATTCGGTGCCGCTTGTTTCAGACGGCGAAATGACGGTGACGCAGGCAAGACGGGCGCCGGCGCGTGTGCCCAACGAGCGCTGCGCCGCCGCGCGCAACGAAAAAAGCGTGGCATCGGTCGCACCCTTGAACGGCACGGCGACCATGACAATCGGCACTTCATCGATTTGCACGGTTGGCAGCGGACTGGGCTTGTAGGCCATGCCGACGGCCTTGATCCAGCGCTTGAAGTGGACGCGCCATGACGTGCCCTTGGTGCTCGTTCCGCGCTCGGTCACACGAATCTGCTCGGGGCTGGCCAACTCACCCGCGAGATGCGCTGCGGACGGATATCGACCCGCCGCCTCGGGTGTGAGGCAGCGCAGAATCACCTCTTGCAACCACGGCGGCAAATCGGGTCGGTACTCACGCGGCGGCGTCGGGTCCATCCACAAACGCTGACGCAAACCGCCGTTGGTTTGCGGGCTACCGAACGGCAGCTCGCCGGTCGCGAGTTCATAGAGCATGATGCCTATCGCAAAAATATCGCTGCGCGGATCGCCGCGCACGCCAACGACCTGCTCCGGTGCCATCCAAGTCGGAGAACCAATCGCCTTGCGCAATTCTTCGGCCAGCAGATCCGGGTAATGGCCGTGATAGCTCAGTCCAAAATCAAGCAGCACCGCCGATCCATCATCGCGAATTAGCACGTTGGCGGGCTTTAAATCATGATGCACCACGTTTTGCTGATGCAGGCTGTGCACACCTCGGGCGACGGCTTCACCGAGTCGGGCAATGGTCTCCGGATCAATCGGTTCTCGTGTTTCGTGCGCCTCGTCGAGCCAGTGCTGCAACTGCCTCGCCTGCACATATTCCATCACCAGATACGGCACGCGCGCGAGATCGCCCGCCGCCACAAATCGCGGCACGTGCGTGCCTTTGAGCGAGCGCAGAATTTGCTGCTCTACCTCAAAGCCGACGATGTTTTCGGCGCCATCGCCAGCAGTCATGCGCGGCACTTTCATCGCCATCGGAAAGCCGGGATCGCTTCGCCCACTGGTGGCTGTGGCGGCGTAATGCACGCTGTAGATATGCGCCATGCCGCCCGAATGAATGCAGGCATCTACAACAAATCCGTCAAGCGCCGCACCCGGCTCAAAGAGCTTCATTCGCCCTTCGCCAGTCGATCAGCGAAAAAGTCTGGCAAGCCTGCGGCACGGATCGCAGCAGCCGCTGCGCTGTGGTCGTACGGCACGCGCACAAACGTGAGCGCCGATTGGTCGCGATCAAACATTGCGTACATCGCTTCGGTGCGCCCATCGCGCGGTTGGCCCACCGAGCCAATGGTGGCGAGCCAGCGGCGATGCGGTGGCAACGGAATCGGTGCGTCAGGCGTTGGCGTAAATCGCAACAAATCGCGCCCTCTTCCCTGGTAGTAGAGCGTTTGTTCGTGCACATGACCGCCGAACACATAGCGAATGTCCGCACTCAAACGCATCGCCGTATTAAGACTGTCGGCGGCCGCACGCGCATCGTACACATAGCGCCAACGCTCGGGCGAATCGGCGCTTGCGTGCACAAGCAGCAGCGAGCCGTCCTGATGCGTGAGTGGCAACGCGTCGAGAAACGCACGCTCGCCTTCGCTCAGTTGCGCGTGTGTCCAGGCGGCGGTGACCTCGCCGCGCGTCGGGATCGCGGTCGCTGGCGGTACATGACAAGCCATTTCATCGTGATTGCCTTTGATCGCCCACGCGCCAGCGTCGACCAGCCTCATCACCCGCTGCACAATAGCTGACGGGTTTGCGCCGTAGCCCACGAAGTCGCCGAGCAACGCGAACTGGGTGGCCCCGCGTGATGTGGCGTCAGCGATGCAGGTATCAAACGCCTGCACGTTGGAATGAATGTCCGAAAGGAGTGCGAGTTTCACAATGCTTTTTGCGTGAAATTTGAAATCATCATACGCCAGCACCTGCGCGCTGCCGACGGAGTTGTGAATACGATTGACACAGGTCAAAAACTTGCCCGTAGATCAGGCTAGATTCGCCGCATGAGTCGACACAACTATCTGGGCATCGCGTTGCGCAACGGGCTGGTCTATTCGCTGGCGTTGTCGATGACCATTTTGCTGGTGGGCGGCGTCGGATTCTGGTTACTGGAACCGCGCGTGCAGACGCTGGGCGATGGGTTGTGGCTCGCGTTCACCACCGCCGCAACCGTCGGCTACGGCGACCTGGTACCGAGCACACATGCTTCGCGCGCCTTTGCCGTAGTAGTGGTGTTGCTCGGGCTCGCGGTGCTATCGCTGGTAACAGCGTCGGTGTCAGCGATATTTGTGGGTAAAGGCGTGCACACCGAAGAGCGGGCGATCGAGCGGGAACTCATGCACGAGCTTCGCGCAATACGAAACGAAGTTGCCGCGTTACGGATTGAACTTGCAGAGACGCAGCGTCGGTCAGCGTCAAGTCCCGCGAAGGTCCAACCCTAGCCTCGACTGCGTTGGCAGGGTGCGCCTGTAGCGCTACGCGTCCGGTCGCGCCACCACCACGCAATTGCGGCCATTTTGTTTCGCGCGAGTCAACGCCCGATCCGCACGCTCCAGCGCGGTTGCGAACGAGTTGTTCGCAGGCACCGGCGTTGCACCGATGGAGATGTGCAGCGGCAGGTCGAGCCCTTCGAGCGCGTCGAGCGAGGACTCCGCCACGCGAAGTCGCAACTGCTCAGCCGTGGCGAATGCAACCGAACCCGGCAAAGACGGCAACCAAGCCAGAAACTCATCATTGCGCCAGCGCGTGAGCAAATCACTGCGCCGCAACGTCTGCTCGAACAGTTGCGAGACATGGCGCAGCGCGAGGTCACCAACACGACGCCCGCACGCCGTGTTGATGCGCTGAAATTCGTCGATATTGGCGATCAGCAGCACGCCGCGGTTGTCGCTTACCGACTCCATGCGCCACAGGTCGTCGATCATGCGTTGCGCATGACTGCGCGACGGCAACCCAGTCAGTCGATCCAGCGCGGCGTCGTCTAGGCTGTCGTCGCGGCGCGCTTGAGCACGCGTCACAACGGCGTGAAAAATCGGCCCCAGTGCCTCAAAAAGCCCCGTACCCATCGCTTCAAAATACTTCGGGCGCGATGAGTACAGCGTCAATAAGCCCCGCTGATCGCCCGCAGCGGCGATCTGCACGATGAGCACGCTACGCGCGCCATATTCCATCGCTGCTCGACGCCACGGCCCGTACAGCGACAGCGGCGAAATTTCAAACGAGCGCGTCGGTTCACCATTGGCGTAGCGCGGCGCATCGGTGCTTTGCGTCAAAAAGTCTCGCGTGATGACGAGTTCGCCCGCCACTGCTCGGGCCGAACCAACCACCACCTGCGGTTTGAAGGATGACGCACACGGATCGCCAAACCAGGCCCAGGCGAGCGGAATGTGCGGCGAAGCGTCGACCATTTGACGACAAATATTTTCGACGACCACCATCGGATCAACGCGGTCAAGCAGGCCAACGGTTGAGCGCAGCAGCGCCTCCGCCATGAGCGCGTGTTCGCCTTGCGTGATGACGCTGGGCGGCGTCAGTGTTGTGATGGTCGCGCCTCTATTGTCAGCCACGACGCGTGTGCTGATCTGAGCAGGGCGGAACCAGTTGGTTTGCATGCGCACTTTTGAAGGATGGGGCTTATTGGGACGAGTCGAGGCGCTTGCAGATTCGGCTAAGTCGCGAGGTGCGCGCAGGGTTGCCGTTTCAAACGATGGTAATCGAAGCGTGTGACAGCGATCGGACAGTTCTGATTCAGTTTGCCTCAACGCAGCGCGTTTTTTGACTAAAACGATTGTTTTAGTCCCGAAAATCGATGTTTTTGTCAGTTTTTGTAGGTGTCAGTACAAGATACAACGGCGCGTCGCACCGTGCGTGCAACCCACCGTAGCGAGATTCGGTCTAGCACCAGCGCAGTCGGCCAGGCTCCTCACCCCTGCTGTTTGTCAAAAAATAGCGGCCATTCTCCCCACAGGTGCCAGGCGCCCGGCCGCGCGCGCATGAGTGCCTCATATTTGGCCACCAGCGTCTCCAGCTGCTCACGCGGCGTCGCGCCAGTGAGCTCGCAAATGCTGAGCGTCGGTTGCAGCGTCTTGGCGTCCCAAACGCCGACCAACATATAGACTGGCACCTTCTGATCCGCTGCCAGCACGAAAGGCCGCAGAGGGAAGTATCCTGTGCCCCCGAAAAATGGCACCCCCACGGTGCCGCGCACTAACACGGGAGGAATGTCGCTGGCAATGTAGACGTGATCGCCGCGCTGCCACACTTCGCACATTTTCTGCTTAACGCCACCATCGTTGGTTACGATGAGCGGCGAGCGGCAAATTCGCTCGATCCACTTCATGCGCATCTTTCCGAACGCCTGTGCTAAACGATCAGACGCGCTACTTCCGGCAAAACCTCGAAACATGATGATCGAGATGCGCTCGCCGATGAGCCGGAAATAGCGCGACATCCACCAACCGCCGCCGAAATGAAAGATCACAAAGAGCGCGCCCTGACCTGGTACGCGGGTCGGTGCCGTGACTTTGACATGCTGACGAAACCACGCATCACTACGCAACAGTGATAGCCACGGATCGGCGAAGTCGATTACACGGGTCAGCCGCAGATCGGCCATGACCTC
>JBBRGY010000007.1:0-19382 GCA_038223495.1 Burkholderiales bacterium
CGGTCCCGACTTTACTCAAAGCACCTTTGCGATTGCGCGTTCGTTCGCTGCGCTTCTCGGCTTTAGTAGATACCTTTCGCATCGTCAAGGTTTGCTCGCCGCGCAAGATCGGGCGCGCAGATTCAGTGAGTTTGAGCGCACCGTAGGCCTCCGCATCCGCAAACAGCGCGCCACGAGCAACCAATTGACGAATGAGGCATCGCCACACTTCGACCTCGTACGCAGCCCCAATGCCGTGCACAGGTAAGCTGTCGTGACCGCGCGCCAAAATCTTCTCGCTTTTGCCACCGCGCAGCACATCAATCAAGTGCGTTGCACCGAAAAATTGTCCGGTGCGAACTGCCGCCGACAAAAACATTTGGGCGGGCTCGGTTGCGTCCCACATCTCAGGTGGATCGTTGCAGTTGTCACAATTCATGCAGCGATAATCAGCGGACTGCGGTTCGCTGAAATAGTCGAGTAGTACGGCGCGACGGCAAGCGGTGGTTTCCGCTAGCGCCAGCAATCGGTCTAGGCGATTTTTTTGCAGACGCTTGAAGTCCTCGCCTGCATCGCTTTCGTCTATAAAGCGCAATTGCTTCACGACATCAGCCAGCCCATACGTCATCCAAGCAAAGGCCGGCTCACCGTCGCGGCCTGCGCGTCCAGTTTCCTGGTAATAGCCTTCGATGCTTTTTGGTAGATCAAGGTGCGCCACGAAGCGCACATCGGGTTTGTCGATGCCCATGCCAAACGCGACAGTTGCCACCATGACCACCGCATCGTCTTGCAGAAATTGCGACTGATGTTTACGCCGCGTTTCAGCGTCGAGGCCCGCGTGGTATGGGATTGCGTTGAATCCTTTGGTGCGTAGCCACGATGCCGTGTCATCAACTTTTGCCCGCGAAATACAGTAAACGATGCCCGCTTCGTCTTCGTGATTTTCAAGAAATTCGAGGAGCTGCGTTTTCTCTTCACGACGATCAGTAACCGCGTAGTGAATGTTCGGTCGGTCAAAACTTGAGACGAATTGCGCGGCGTCAGTCAGCGACAGCTTGTTACGAATTTCCTGACGTGTGGCAGTGTCGGCTGTCGCAGTCAGCGCGATACGCGGCACGGTTGGGTAGCGCGCGTGAAGGAGCGTCAACTCCAGATAATCAGCACGAAAATCGTGGCCCCACTGCGATACGCAATGCGCCTCATCTATGGCGAAGAGCGCAATCTCGCCGCGATCATTGAGCGAATCGAGTAGCGACAAAAAGCGCTCAGTATTCAACCGCTCTGGCGCGACATAAACGAGCTTCAATTTACCGGCACGCATGTCGCGTTCAACGCGATTAGCCTCTTCCATCGACAACGACGAATTCAAAAAGCTGGCCGCAACGCCAATCTCTTTCATCGCGTCGACCTGATCTTGCATCAGTGCAATCAGCGGCGAAACAACGATAGCCACGCCGTTTCTGAGTAACGCGGGCAATTGGTAGCACAACGACTTCCCGCCGCCAGTGGGCATCAATACCAGCGCGTCTCCGCCGTTGACGACTGTCGCAACAATGGCCTCCTGCGCACCGCGAAACGCGTCGAAACCGAAGACGCGCTTCAGGGTAGAAAGAGTTTTATCGCCGTTTTCGATCATCAGTGAATTGTAGCTGTACTTCTATACATGTTTGCCCTCGAAGTGCCGCCGAATGGCGCTTCCACAATTTTGTTGGCGTTCAAATCGACGCACGCAAGTTCTGGCCATTTTTAGTTTCGAGCCCCGACTATGAACGCTGCCGAGACGGCTGGAAACAGCAACCTCAAGGACGGCGATGCCAAAGGGGTATCAATTCACCGTATCGTGCCATTACCATTGCGCACGGTGAGTGAGCCGTGGCAGCGGCAACTAACTTTGCCAATCGTTAACGCTATGCTTGACACGCTGTTTTTCCTGCAAAGTTAATGATGCCCAACGACACCGTCAATGACACCGCAACCGGTCACATCCGCCTGACCTCGCACACCGGCAGCGGTGACCCGTCGGGCCTTGCGATTCAATGGGGCGCACCGGACGCCTCGACGCGTGGGCCAGTAATCGGCACGACAACGAGTCGCGCTAATCGGAACGTCATCGGCACCCATGCGGGCTCCTACGGAATTTACCGCGCGCTGGCGATGGCCGCAGGTTCGCTCAAAAAAGGGCACCGTGCCGATTTGACCAATACGTCACCCACGGATTCTGTCGGCACTTATCCGCAATGGTTTGACTTCAAAAAGATCGTTTCGCTCGATCCATTTGGCGCGGTCGTAGCTGACGTTTTTGCTCACCGCATCGCTGCTGGTTATGACATTCGCCCCAGCATCGCCGTGACCAAAGCACACATCGACATCCCAGAAGTGCACGATGCCATTCGCGCGGGTCGGCTCGTCCCCGACGGCAAAATCCTGAAGGAAAACGGCACCGCAGTCGTCACCAAAATCGCCGTGGAGCCGGTGTGGTATTTGCCAGGCGTTGCCGAACGATTCGGCTGTTCCGAGGCGGATTTACGGCGTACATTATTCGAAGAGACGGGTGGCATGTATCCCGAACTTGTGACGCGCAGTGACCTTGAAGTATTCCTGCCGCCAATCGGTGGCCAAACGCTCTACATCTTCGGCGATCTGAAGGATTTATCGAACCCCGAAATTGAACTCACGGCCCGTGTCCATGACGAATGCAACGGCTCGGACGTGTTCGGCTCTGATATTTGCACCTGCCGACCGTACTTAACGCACGCCATCGAAGAATGCATTCGTGGCACGCAACAAGGCGGCGTCGGCCTCGTTTCATATAGCCGCAAAGAAGGGCGTGCACTGGGCGAAGTCACCAAGTTTCTCGTGTACAACGCTCGCAAGCGTCAGGTTGGCGGTGATAGCGCTGAGAACTATTTCCTGCGGACGGAATGCGTGGCTGGCGTTCAGGACATGCGCTTTCAGGAGCTGATGCCGGACGTGCTGCACTGGCTCGGAATCACCAAAATTCATCGCCTCGTTTCCATGAGCAACATGAAATACGACGCCATCGTCGGATCGGGCATCGAAATTGGTGAACGCGTGGCGCTACCTGACGAACTGATCCCGGATGATGCACGGGTTGAGATGGATGCAAAGATGGCGGCAGGATACTTTACCGAAGGTCCGGTGCCGAGTGCGGTAGAGCTTGCCACCGCGAAGGGGCGCGCGCTGTCATGACCAGCGGCGTCGCTTATCTGCAAACGACGACTGCCATTCGTGAGCGTTGCAATAACGTACTCCGAGCAGCGCGTGACGGACGGTCGAAGTGGTTCACTGTGAATGACGCGGCACTTGCAAACGCAGCGACCGAAGTTGCGAACGTCACTCGTCAGCGCTACCCAACGCTCAACATTACGTATCACAGCCGCTGGCGTCATTTTGAGCCCGGTGGCGTAGATCGTAAGGCGAAGCTCGATGCGGCGCTTGGCGACGTTAGTCCCGCAGAAAAGGCCCGTGCCCACATTGATCTGGCCGTTGTCAGCGTATTGCTTGATGCTGGCGCGGGCGCGGCGTGGCGATACGTCGAATCAGCCACCGGACAGACATTTACGCGCTCGGAAGGTTTAGGCATCGCGAGCTTTCATGCCTTCATGCAAGGCCTCTTCTCGTCGGATCCGTCGAAGCCCTTCCGCGCGGACGCCACTGGCTTAAAGGCATTGACGGCAGCGCGTTTGGCCCCCGCGTTTCAGGTGACAGCCGACAATCCGTTGGTAGGTTTGGAAGGCAGAGCTGCGTTGATGCAAAGTTTGGGGGCCGCCCTCGCGGGTCAACCCAAGTGGTTTGGACGTGATCAGCGGCCCGGCGGACTGTTCGACGCGTTGACCGAGGGCGGTACTCGGCAATCCATTCGTGCTGACGCAGTGCTCGCCGCATTGCTGGACGGGTTAGGCAGCATATGGCCGTCTGGAAATAAGCTTGATGGCACGGCGCTTGGCGATTGTTGGCGGCATCCGTTGGCGGGCGGGTCAGGCGACACGGCCGGTTGGATACCCATTCACAAGTTGTCGCAATGGATGACCTATTCGTTGTTGGAACCGTTTGAGTGGGCCGGCGTGCAACTCACCGACCTTGACGCGCTGACAGGACTGGCCGAATACCGAAACGGGGGCTTGCTCGTCGACAGCGGCGTGCTGATTCCGGCGCCAACGCTTTTGACGGAACGCTACGCCCCGTCTGACGAACCAATCATCGAGTGGCGCGCGCTGACGGTTGCCTTGCTCGACGAACTCGCGCCGCTGGTGCGTGCCGAATTGGGTGCAAGCGCTGCGAATCTGCCGCTCGCCTGCATCCTTGAAGGCGGCACGTGGGCGGCAGGCCGCGCGTTGGCCACCGCAAAGCGCTGCGGCGAGCCACCCATTCGCATCATTAGCGATGGCACCGTTTTTTGAATTTCAACTATTGTCGATAGAAAGTAGACCATGACCTCACAAGTTCACGTCATTGAGCATCCATTGGTGCAGCACAAGCTCACGCTCATGCGCAAAAAGGAAACCTCGACCACCAGTTTCCGCCGCCTTGTGAATGAACTTTCAACGCTGATGGCCTATGAAGTCACGCGCGACATGCCGATGCATGAAGTGACGATTGAAACGCCGATGGAAAAAATGCAGTCGAAACTGATCGATGGCAAAAAGGTCGTCTTTGTGCCGATCCTGCGCGCTGGCATGGGCATTCTCGATGGAATGCTGGGAGTCGTCCCCGGCGCACGCGTGGGACACATTGGCCTGTATCGCGACCCGAAAACGCTCGTCGCAGTTGAGTACTATTTCAAGATGCCCACCGGCATGCCAGATCGCGATGCAATCGTGCTGGATCCCATGTTGGCGACTGGTAACTCAGCCGTCGCAGCGGTAGAGCGCCTGAAGGAGTCACGCCCGCGCTCGATCAAATTTGTGTGCTTAGTTAGCTGCCCGGAAGGCATCAAACGCTTTCACTCGATTCACCCTGACGTCCCAATCTACACGGCCACGATTGACCGGGAATTGAACGACCACGGATACATCTTGCCAGGCCTTGGTGACGCCGGTGACCGGATTTTTGGAACTAAATAACTACAAATCAGCGTGAAAGTGGGCGCTGGAACGTTACGTGCTTGCTAGCATCCTAGCGCGCAGAGTCACGAAATCAAAAATACCCTTTTCGCCCTTGTTTCTCCCAGTTGTAGCCCGCTCACCGTAAATCAAAAAAAGGAAAAAAGTCATGCAAAAACATTCGCTCGTTAGACGTACGCTCATCAAATCCGTCGCCGCTACGCTCGTCGTCGGCACCGGATTGCTCGGTTCTACTGCTGCCTTCGCGCAGGCCAAAATGAAAGTCGCCGCCGTTTACACGGTGCCATTCGAACAGCAATGGGTTAGCCGGATTCATAAAGCGCTCAACGCGGCTCAAGCGCGTGGCGAAATCGAATACAAAGCCTCCGAGAACGTCAGCAATGCCGACTACGAGCGCGTCATGCGGCAATATGCACAGGAGGGCAACTCCTTCATCATGGGCGAATCATTTGCGGTCGAAGCTGCCGCCCGCAAAGTGGCCAAAGACTTTCCAAAAGTGAGCTTCCTGATGGGGTCTTCCGGCAAGCCGCAAGCACCCAACTTTTCGGTGTTTGACAACTACATTCAGGAGCCCGCATACCTGTCCGGCATGATCGCCGGCGGCATGACCAAGTCGGGCAAGATCGGCATGGTCGGTGGCTTCCCGATCCCTGAGGTTAATCGCCTGATGCACGCCTTCATGGCAGGTGCCAAAGAGACTAATCCGAAAGTCGAATTCATGGTGACCTTCATCAACAGCTGGTTCGACCCACCAAAAGCAAAAGAAGCCGCCTTTGCCATGATCGATAAGGGTGCAGACGTCATGTATGCCGAGCGTTTCGGCGTTTCTGATGCAGCGAAAGAGCGCGGCAAACTGGCGATTGGCAACGTCATCAACACACAGGCCCAATACCCGGACACCGTCGTCTCTTCCGCGCTGTGGAACATGGAGCCCAGCATTGACCGCGCGCTGAAACTCGTCAAAGCTGGCAAGTTCACGGCTGAGGACTACGGGCAGTACTCAATGATGAAGCACAAAGGTTCTGAACTGGCGCCACTCGGAACTTTTGATAAGAAAATTCCGGCCGATATCGTGACCAAAACACGTGCCAAAGAAAAGATGATTCTTGATGGCAAATTCACCGTCAAAGTGGACGACTCTCAACCGAAGTCAACGGCTAAATAGACGCAGTCGCCATAGCGAATAGCAAATAGCGAATAGCGAATAGCGAATAGCGGACGGCCAGGAAAAGTTGACCTAGTGACCACTCGGCCGCCCGCACTCCAGCTATCGAATATCACCAAGCGCTTCGGCGCTTTGGTGGCCAACGACAACATCTCGCTACGTCTGGATCAAGGCGAAGTGCTCGCTCTGCTCGGCGAAAACGGCGCCGGTAAATCAACGCTTGTGTCCATACTGTTTGGTCATTACGCGGCAGATGCAGGAACGATTACTGCGTTTGGAAACCCACTTCCGGCCGCCGATCCCAAGTCTGCCCTCGCCGCTGGCATCGGCATGGTGCATCAACATTTCGCACTCGCCGACAACCTGAGCGTGCTCGACAACGTGCTCATCGGCCTTGAGCCGTTGTGGTGGCTTCGTTCGCGTGCGACACCGGTACGTAAACAACTGGCCGAGGCCGCCTTGCGTTTTGGTCTCGCCGTCAATCCGGATGCGCTCGTTGGTTCACTGTCGGTGGGAGAAAAGCAGCGCGTCGAAATTCTTAAGGCGCTGGTGCGCGGCGCTAAAGTTCTCATACTTGATGAACCCACTGCGGTGCTCACGCCCCTCGAAAGCGCCGCGCTGTTCGTCACGCTAAAGCAAATGGTCGGGCAGGGGCTGTCGATCATTTTTATCAGCCACAAGTTGGACGAAGTCTTGCAGATCAGCGATCGCATTGCCGTTCTCAGGGCAGGCAAACTGGTTGCCGAATGCGCAACGGCCGATGCCACTAAACCGCAACTCGCGCAATGGATGATGGGGCGCACGCTCGCACCCGCCGTATATCCCGTACGTCAGAAAGGCGCTCCGCTGTTGACGTTAGATGCAGCATGTACCCACGGCCACCCTAAACTCAAAGACGTTTCGCTGACACTGCACGCTGGCGAAATAGTCGCCATCGCCGGGGTCGCGGGCAATGGACAAGCAGCGCTGGCCGATCTCTTGTGCGGACTTGTTGCGCTGGAAAGCGGCGATGCGCTCATCGACAATAAACCGCTAGTGCCTTCGCCCTCCGCCTGCGTCAACGCTGGTATCGGCCGCATCCCGGAAGACCGAAGTCACATTGGCGTTGTGGGTGACATGATGCTTTGGGAAAACGCCATCATTGAAGACCTCGCAGATTCACGTTTTACTCGCGCTGGTTTTGTGCGTCGCGAACCGTCACAGCAGCACGCGAAGGCGTTGGTCAAACAATTTGACGTGCGCACGCAGGGCGTCGACGTTCCAATTCGCGGTCTCTCGGGTGGCAATATTCAGAAGCTCATTCTCGGCCGTGTGTTGTCGCGGAAACCAAAGCTCATCGTGGCGAACCAACCCACGTGGGGGCTCGACGTCGGGGCCGTGGCCGCCATTCATGAACGACTCGTCGCAGCGTGCGTCACAAACGATCAAGGTGCGCCCGCTGCCGGCGTACTGCTCATCTCAGAAGACCTGGAAGAGATCATGGCGCTCGCTGATCGAATCGCCGTGATGTCGCGCGGGCAGTTGTCTGATGCTCGACCGAAAGCCGAATGGACGCTGGCGTCGTTGGGTCTAGCGATGACGGCATCTACCGATCACGATCACGAGGCAACCCGTGCGGCTTGAGCCCAAATCCGCTGACGCCAAATCGCAAACACGCGCGATTGCGTTAGCGTCTTTATCGGCCATTGCGTTCACGTTGATCATCGTATCTCTGCTCGTCGTTTGGGCAGGCGCACCGGTGTTCGCTTCGTACGGCGCGTTATTCAAAGGCGGCTTTGGCGACGTGTTCGCGTGGAGCGAAACCTTGACTCGCGCGACACCGCTGATTTTGACGGGACTTGCAGCAACCGTAGCGTTCAAAGCCAAGCTATGGAACATCGGTGCGGAAGGGCAACTGTATGCTGGCGCGCTTGCGGCGGTGGCCGTCGGCGGGCTGCATGGCGGCGAAGGCTTCGATCTCGCCACGCCAGTATTGTTCGTACTAATGATTCTCGCGGCAATGGCGGCGGGTGCAATGCTGTTGATGATTGCCGCCGTCCTCAAAACCTGGGGACGAGTTGACGAAGTGGTCGTGACGCTGCTCATGAACTTCATCGTACTGCTGCTGGTGAGCTGGATGCTCGACGGCCCAATGAAAGACCCTGCCGCGATGGGGTGGCCGCAGTCGGTTGCACTGAAACCCGAGCTGGAACTGACAAAAGTCATCGCTCAAACGCGACTGCATACGGGGCTTTTGATGGCCGTAGGCGCATCGGTTATTGTCTGGGCGATATTCCGTTTCACAACGTTCGGCTTCGCCGCTCGCGCGGTGGGCGCGAACGTCAACGCTGCACGTTTTTTAGGGCTTCCCGTCGCACGAACCGCGATGCTTACCGCGCTCTTGTCGGGCGGACTCGCAGGACTGGCTGGGGCAATCGAGGTCGCTGGGCGCACGAGCTACGTCACGCTCGACATGAGTCCCGGCTACGGCTACAGCGGTATCGTGATTGCCATGCTCGCTGCCCTCAATCCACTCGCCGTCGTGCCCGCTGCGATCTTCGTGGCAGGAATGCTCGTTGGCGCAGATTCGATGAGTCGTGCGGTCGGCGTGCCGACCTACATCGCCGATGTGATCGTCGCCGTGAGCCTGATCGCGGTGCTCGTCGCCACGATGCTCACGCGCTACCGAATTCGCTGGAAGTAGGCGGAGATGCTGTCCGAAGCCCTACAGCTTTTGCTGAGCGATCCGTTCTGGATCGCTGTGCTACGCATCGCTACGCCACTGATTATCGGCACGCTGGGCGTGTTGCTCTGTGAACGTGCAGGCGTGTTAAATCTTGGCATCGAAGGCATCATGGTTGCCGGTGCGTACACCGGCTGGCTCGCGGTTTATCTCGGCGCGCCGCTCTGGATCGGCGTATTGGCGGCGATGGCAACAGGTGCCCTCTTCGGCCTCCTACACGGCGTGCTCACCGTGCCGCTGGCGCTGTCGCAACACGTCGCGGGATTGGGCATCACGTTACTCGCCACTAGCTTGTCTTACTTTGCCTATCGCGTGACGTTTCCGAAGGTCACCACGCCGCCAACGATTCAACCGTTTCAGCCCGTCGCTGCCGGTACGTTTGACGGCATTCCTGGGTTATCGGTGTTGGGCGCATCGACCGCGTTGACCTGGCTCGCGTTTGTGCTCGTTGCCGTCGTCGCTTGGGTGCTGTACCGCACGCCCGTCGGCCTCGCGATCCGCATGGTCGGCGAGAACCCGCAGGCCGCCGAAAGTCAGGGCATTAACGTCACCGCAGTTCGCATCGGTGCTATCGTCGCGGGCTCGGCGCTCATGGGTTTAGCTGGGAGTTTTTTGACACTCTCCGCGTTCAACGGGTTCTTCTTCAACATGATCAACGGACGCGGCTGGATCTGCGTTGCGCTGGTTGTTTTTGCAAGTTGGCGACCGGGAAAAGCGCTGCTGGGCGCGATTCTCTTCGCCATGTTCGACGCGATGCAATTGCGACTGCAGCAAGTGCCCGGCAACGTGCTGCCGTATCAACTGTGGCTTATGGCACCGTATCTTTTGTCCATTGCAGCATTGATATTGGTGGCGCGTAAGGCGAGCTATCCTCAGGCGTTGATGGTGCCTTATCGCAAGGGCGAACGCTGATGCGGCAAAAGCGAACGTTGATCCGGCATCGACAGCAAACAGGAGTTAAGCATGCTTGATCTGCTCATCACTAACGCAAACCTACCCGATGGCCGTCAAGGCCAATTCCTAGCGATTCATGGCGGCAAAATCACCGAGGTCTCGCCATCAATCACGGCTGAAGCATCGCAAACGATTGACGCTGGTGGCATGCTGGTATTGCCCCCCTTCGTAGACGCTCATTTCCACATGGACGCGACCTTGTCGTACGGCATGCCGCGCGTGAACGAGAGTGGCACGTTGCTCGAAGGCATCGCACTGTGGGGCGAGCTTAAACCGCAACTCACGCAGGAAGCACTGGTGGAACGGGCGCTGGCATATTGCGATTGGGCGGTGGCGAAGGGATTGCTGGCAATCCGGTCGCACGTGGATATTTGCGATCCGCGATTGCTGGCGGTTGAAGCGTTGCTGCACGTCAAAACGAAAGTCAAACCGTATCTCGATTTGCAGCTCGTGGCGTTTCCGCAGGACGGCGTTTTACGCAGCCCCGGCGCGCTTGAAAATCTGAAACGCTCGCTCAACATGGGCGTCGACGTCGTCGGCGGAATTCCTCACTTTGAACGTACGATGGCGGACGGCGCAGCAAGCGTCAAATTGCTGATGGAGCTGGCGGCAGAGCGCGGCCTCATGGTCGATATGCACTGCGATGAAACCGACGACCCGATGTCGCGCCACATCGAAACGCTGACCTTTGAAACGCAGCGCTTGGGCATGCAGGGCCGCGTCACGGGTTCACATCTCACGTCGATGCATTCGATGGATAACTACTACGTCAGCAAACTGATCCCGCTGATGGCTGAGGCGCGCATGAACGTGGTTGCAAATCCGCTCATCAACATCACCATTCAGGGCCGTCACGACACCTATCCAAAACGGCGCGGCATGACGCGCGTGCCGGAGTTGATGCAGGCGGGTATCAACGTCGCGTTCGGTCACGACTGCGTGATGGATCCGTGGTATTCGCTGGGCACTGGCGACATGCTGGAGGTGGCACACATGGGCCTGCACGTCGGACAGATGACGGGTCGGGGGCAGATGAAGGCTTGTTTCGATGCGGTGACGGTAAATCCGGCAAAAACCCTTGGGTTGCAGGGTTACGGGCTCGCGCCTGGATGCAATGCGGATCTGGTGTTGCTGCAAGCGGCCGACCCGGTGGAGGCGTTGCGAACGCGAGCCACGCGATTAGCTGTAATTCGTCGCGGCAAAGTAATCGCGCAAACGCCCTCCGCGACCGCAAAACTGACGCTCCCGGGACGGCCTGCAACGGTCGATTGGCTCACAAAACCACGTTGATTTTGGTCAACAGCTTTTTTGTCAATCGACGGATACACAGGGCCTATATCTTATATCTGGCATTTGTCGATAAATGACATAAATATTCGTCAGCCCCCGTGTAACGGGTATTTCAGCAAAAAGCTGTATCACTTTAAGTAAGCCGTAGTTGCGCGAAAAATCGAGGCTTGTGCGATGACGACACCCACCGTTTGCGCCAGAATGACCGTGGTCGAATTCAGGCATCCATCGAGAAGGAAACACAAACAATGAAACTGGGCATCGAAGGCAAATGGGCGCTCGTGTGCGCCGCGAGCAAAGGCTTGGGCAAGGGCTGCGCAAAAGCGTTGGTCATGGAAGGCGTCAACGTGGTCATAACGGCGCGCGGTGCGGAAACGCTGGAAGCTACCGCCGCTGAACTTCGCGGCCTCAATCCGAACGTAACGGTTGTTACCGTCGCTGGCGACATCACCACCCCGGAAGGCCGCGCAGCCGCATTGGCTGCTGCCCCGAAAATCGACATCCTCATCAACAACGCGGGCGGCCCGCCACCCGGCGACTTCCGCAACTGGACGCGCGACGACTGGATAAAAGCGGTGGACGGCAACATGCTGACGCCGATTGATCTCATCAAATCCGTGATCGACGGCATGACCACGCGCGGCTTCGGCCGCATCGTTAATATCACCTCTGGCGCGGTCAAAGCACCGATTGACACGCTGGGCCTCTCGAATGGTGCGCGCTCGGGGCTTACGGGCTTCGTCGCGGGGCTCGCGCGCCAACCGCAGGTCGCCAGCCGAAACGTCACGATCAATGGCCTGCTACCCGGTCCGTTCGACACCGAGCGCCTGCAAACGATGATCGCCAATTGGGCCAAGCGTGACGGCAAGACCTACGAAGAATTGGCCGAAGTGCGCGCCAAAACTGTCCCTGCTCGACGCTTCGGAACAGCCGACGAATTCGGTGCCACGTGCGCGTTTTTATGCAGCGAGCATGCGGGCTACATCACCGGGCAAAACATCCTGATGGATGGCGGCTCGTACCCCGGCACGTTCTAGCCCCACGCTGTTACAGGTTGCTGTTAGGATGAGCCCGCCGGTTCGGCCAATTGTCAGGTGACTCGATGAACTCTCCCAATGAAACCCCGCACGCGTCCCTTGAAAGTCGGACACTTTGGGTGCTGCTTGTCCTGGTCTCGCTAGCGCTTGGCTGGATTCTCCTGCCGTTTTTTGGCACTATTTTGTGGGGCGCGATCATCGCGCTATTGTTCGCGCCAATGTATCGCTGGCTGCTACCGCGATTGGGCGGACGACGCAGCGCTGCAGCGATACTCACAATCCTCGCAGTCGTGGTGATAGTGATTCTGCCGCTGGCAGGAATCGCCGCGTCGCTCGCGCGCGAGGCCGCAGGCTTTTACAACCGATTGCAGTCGGGCGAGATCAATCCCGGCGTCTATTTTCACGGCGTGTTCGACGCATTGCCCGCCTGGATCACTGGCCTCTTAGACCGCTTCGGTCTGATCGATTTTGAGACACTGCAAAAGCGCCTCGTGACTGCGCTGGCCGAAGGCAGCCAGTTCATCGCAACCCAGGCCGTCAACATCGGACAAAACACCTTCGAATTTCTGGCCAATCTGTGTATCACGCTATATCTGGCCTTCTTCCTGATACGCGATGGAGATGAAGTCGCCCGCACGGTGCGCCGCGCGATCCCGCTGGCGCCTGCACATAAAAAGGAATTGATCGCACGTTTTGCCACGGTCATTCGCGCCACCGTAAAAGGCAATCTACTGGTCGCCGCGATTCAGGGCGCGCTTGGAGGTTTCGCGTTTTGGTTCTTGGGGGTGACCGGTGCAATCCTATGGGGCGTGCTGATGGCTTTTTTGTCGCTGCTGCCTGCGATTGGCGCGGCTCTTGTGTGGATGCCAGTCGCGATTTACTTCTTTATCAGTGGCAATACATGGCAAGGCATCGCGCTCATCGCGTGGGGCGTGCTCGTGATCGGCTTGATCGACAATCTGCTACGGCCGGTTCTGGTCGGCAAAGACACGCAAATGCCGGACTACGTTGTGATGATCACCACACTCGGCGGCATGGCCGTGTTTGGCATCAATGGCTTCATCATCGGCCCCGCGATCGCCGCCATGTTTATCGCGGTGTGGCACATCTACGGCGTGACGCGTGATGCGGCGAAACCTTAGTTTTTAGAACGGACTATCGCCGCCAAATTTTGGCGTGTTGGAGCGCACCGATTGAACCGGAGCCGACGGCATGTACGAATCCGTCGCTGCGTAATTTTCAAAGCGCGTGAACTCGCCGCGGAAAGTGAGCTGTACCGTGCCAATTGGGCCATTACGCTGCTTGCCGATGATGATTTCAGCAACGCCTTTTTGCGCAGATTCCTGGTTGTAAACCTCATCGCGATAGATGAAGAAAATAACATCAGCGTCCTGCTCGATGGCGCCGGATTCGCGCAAGTCGCTCATCACGGGGCGCTTGTTCGGACGCTGCTCCAACGAACGATTCAACTGCGACAGCGCCACTACGGGAACCTGCAATTCCTTCGCCAGCGATTTGAGTGATCGTGAAATCTCGGATACTTCGGTCGCGCGGTTTTCGCCACTACCCGAGGCGCTCATGAGCTGGATGTAGTCCACAATAATCATGCCGAGACCACCGACCTGACGTGCCAGACGCCGCGCGCGAGCACGCAGCTCAAACGGGTTCAGTCCAGCCGTTTCATCGATGTACATCGGGCTTGAATCCAGTAGAGATAACGCCTCAGTAAAGCGCTGCCAATCGCTGTCATTCAAACGCCCAGTGCGCAGCTTGTGTTGATCGAGCTTGCCGACCGAGCCAATCAAGCGCATGGCCAATTGCAGCGCGCCCATCTCCATCGAGAACACGGCCACAGGCTTTTTCAGACGCACGGCAACGTGCTCGCCGATGTTTAGCGCAAAGGCAGTTTTGCCCATTGACGGACGACCGGCAACTATCACCAAATCGCCCGGTTGCAAGCCCGCTGTCATCGAATCCAGATCTTTGTAGCCGGTCGAGAGCCCCGTCACGTCACTATCGTTGCCACGACGATAGAGCTCTTCCACGCGATCAATCGCCTGCGCTGTCAAGTCGGACAACGACACAAAATTTGCTTTGGTGCGGTCGCCCGATTCGGCGATTTCAAATACTTTGCCCTCGGCCTCATCGAGCAACTGTTCGCTCGATTTACCCATAGGGTTAAACGCCGCTTCAGCAATGCTCGTGGCAACGCTCGCGAGCCGACGCATCACCGACCGATCACGCACAATCTCGGCGTAGCGCCGCACGTTCGCCGCCGTCGGCACCGCGTTGGCAATCGCCCCGATGTAGGCGAGGCCGCCGACATATTCAAGCTTTGCAATCGAGCGCAAACTCTCCGACAACGTCACCGCGTCCGCAGGTTTATTGTCCGCCGCCAGCCGATTGATGTGTTCATAAATCAGGCGATGGCCTTCGTTATAAAAGTCCTCCGCGCGCAGCAAATCGGCTACCTTATCGATAGCGTTGTTGTCGATGATCAGCGCGCCGAGCACCGATTGCTCCGCTTCAATCGAATGCGGGGGCGTGCGGAGTGCTTGGATGTCAGGGTCTAGGGCCATCGAGGGATTCTATCGGGCGCTAGAGTGCGTTGGCTGCGTACACTACGGCTATTCCGAAGCGCAACCTGCATGCGCCAATGTGGGAGCGGTTTTACCGCGATTATCGTCATGAAGCGAATCGCGGTAGAACCGCTCCCACGTCAACAGTTATCCCCAGCAGAAACAATCATTCTCATGAAAAATGTGATTCTCGTCACTGGCGGTTCGCGCGGCATCGGCGCAGCGATTGCGCAACGCGCTGCAGCCGCAGGCTACGCGGTGTGCATCAGCTACCTTAACAATCAGGCGGCAGCAGACGCACTGGTCAAATCAATCACAGATAGCGGCGGCAACGCAATTGCGGTGCGCTCGGATGTGGCGGTTGACGCAGATGTTGTGCATCTATTCAAGCAAATTGATGCCTATCTCGGCCCTCTCACCGCGCTCGTCAACAACGCAGGCATTCTGGAGCAACAATCGCGTGTCGACGAGATGTCTGCCGAGCGAATCACACGCATATTTGCGACCAACGTACTGGGCAGTTTTTCCTGCGCTCGCGAAGCAGTGCGGCGCATGTCCACGCGCCACGGCGGCAACGGCGGCGGCATCGTCAATATGTCCTCGCGCGCCGCAAAGCTGGGCGCTGCGGGCGAGTACGTCGACTATGCCGCCTCGAAGGCCGCGATTGATACGTTCACCATCGGCCTCGCCAAAGAAGTCGCCGCCGAAGGCATACGCGTGAACGCCGTGTCACCGGGCCTCATCTACACCGACATTCACGCTAGTGGCGGCGAGCCGGGTCGCGTTGATCGGTTGCAGGATAGCGTGCCGATGAAGCGCGGCGGTTCCGCCGATGAAGTCGCACGTGCTGTCATGTGGTTGCTATCAGAGGATGCGTCTTACGTCACGGGGACGAATGTTGATGTGTCGGGCGGCAGGTAGAACGATGCACGACTTGCGTTCGTTTAATTTTTTGATTGATGCTGGGCGTTTATTTTTTTATATGATGCGATGAATCGTTGCGTTACGCTAGGACTTGCAAACCACCCACCGGATGCAACTACCCAATGCTGAATGCTGTTCGCCCAGGCTTGCTTTATTTTGCCCTTGTGATGGGAACCGGATTCCTACTTGGCATGATTCGAGTGCCATTTCTTGTTCCTAGAATTGGAGAGCGCTGGGCCGAGTTGGCAGAAATGCCAATCATGGCCATTGTCATCTTTCTCTCCGCAGGGTATGTGCTGAAACGCTACCCCGATGTGCAATCCCAAGGGCAGTCCTTGGTCGTCGGCCTCCTTGCCCTTGCCTTGTCCGTCGGTGCTGAACTGGGGCTTGCTGTATTTCTCCAGAATAAAACACTCGCTGAGTTCATAGCGAGCCGAGACAAAGTTTCGGGCTCCGCCTATCTGGCCTTGCTAGCAGTCTTCGCTCTCATGCCCCGGCTTCGTCTTCACGGTCATGCGTAAAGTCCACATGCGCTGCAGTAGGCTTACGTGCAATATGCAAGTGCAACACCGTGCCTGCGCCCGAGAGCCTAACCAGTCGCTCATCGGGACGCCCGGCGGCGCCCTTAACTCAAAGGTCAGGCTCATTTGGAACAGTCCCGGTGAATCCCAGCCGCGCAGAAAAGCACCTGTATGCTCTCGCAGCCGTCGTTGACTAGCCGCTCTTTGACTAGTCGCTAGGGGTCCAGCTCGGTGCAACATTGGTTCTACCCTACCTGCAATCTGCCGCAGTAACTCGCGGCGCGTGTGGCGAGGGTTTAGTGAGTGCCACTGGACCTTATTGGCAAAGGGGCCGCCGCACTCTCAGCGCAATGCACTGCATATTGACGAAAGCCAAAAACGCGCAGCCCTCCACAATCTGCACTGCAAGGAGTTATAGACATGATCACCGTATTCGGCGAAGGCAGAGGGTTCCGCGTCGTCTGGTTGCTAGAAGAAATGGGGCTGCGGTATCGGCTGCGGCGAGTAGACCTGATGGCTGGTGTCGAAAATGACTCCGATTTTCTGGCAATCAATCCTGCTGGATTTATCCCTGCGTTTCAGGACACCGACGTGACAATGGTCGAGTCGATTGCGATCATGCAATACCTGATCGCTCGGCACGGGCCGACGCCGCTCGCACCTGTGCCTCACGACCCCGCCTTCCCCGCGTACCTGCAATTCCTTCATCTTGGCGAAGCTGGCCTTGCCGCCAGCATTTACTTCTTCAACGGCACCCGCCATCTTGCGCCCGAGGCCGAGCGCCAAAATTGGACCTCTGCATTCGCGCTCGAACTGTTCGAAAGTAGGCTTGGGTTGGTGACGCGGCAGCTTGCCCGCTCACCGTACATCGCTGGTGAAGCGTTTACCGCCGCCGACATATCGGTCACTTACGCTCTCCGATCGGCACAAAAGGGCGGCGGTTACGTCTTCGGTGACGTCGAGCTCGCGTATCTTGACCGGGTCAGCCAACGTGACGGCTACAAACGCGCCCTGGAAACTTGCCACGATACGAGGAACTGGTGGGCGTCGGTTCCGTAAGTTAAATGATCGTTGACCACTCGCAACCAACCCGTTGCGCATCCATTTTTTAAGTGATGTGCCGCATCGCGATTTCACCTTTGGTCTCACGATCAACCTACTGCGCTACGCTTGACCCATGAACACACACCCAATAGAACTCTGGCACGATCTCGTTCGTAGAACCGATTCGACCGGCCTCGACGCCCTCCTCGCTGACAACGCGGTATTCATTTCGCCCGTAGTGCACACGCCGCAGCGTGGAAAAGCATTGGCCAAAGCCTATCTCTCCGCCGCCTTCAAGGTCTTCTTCAATCCAACTTTCCGCTATGTGCGCGAGATCGTTGGCCCATCCGACGCGATGTTGGAGTTTGAAACCGAGATTGACGGCATCCTGGTCAACGGCGTAGACATCATCAAGTGGAACGCTGACGGAAAGATCATTGAGTTCAAGGTCATGCTTCGTCCGCTCAAGGCGGTCAATTTGATCCACGAGCGTATGGGAGCAATGCTTGCAGCAACGCAACGCCCCAAGTGACGCTTGCGAACCAGGTCGCACACCGAAGAAATTATCGCCACGAACACAAGTTACAAGCCGTGCGGCCGCAGCCTACGATTGAGAGACGTTCAACATCGTGACCCAACGAATTGCGTCATGCAGCTGCGGCCAACTCACGGCGACCGAATCGGAGAACCCATTCGCGTGTCGATCTGTCATTGCCTCGTGTGTCAGTAGCGGACTGGCAGCGTGTTCGGCGTTCAAGCCCGATTCCGAAGCGATGCCGTCGAATTGCAGGGACTGGTGAGTGAGTACGTTCGAGTTGGTGACGACCGCGGAAGGGCTACGTTTAACTTCTGCACGAACTGCGGGGCAACGGTTTACTACACATTTGAAGGTGTTGAAGACAGCCTTGCAATTCCAGTCGGAGCCTTCGCTGAACCCGGCTTTCCTTGCCCAACATTTTCTGTCTACGAAGACCGAAAACATGAATGGGTTCGTCTTCCGGAGCACATTGAGCACATGGCGTAGCGAGTAGTCCAACGTCTGGTAGTTCCTCAAAAAAACACGCACCCGGACGCCAAAACGATACCTGTTGCGACAATGATTCTGGTACATCAAACCCTAACTCGTGAATGGTAGTGGCGGGACGGAGTTCTATGCAATTTCACCTCCACGAGTTAAAGTTAAACCCGACACACCTCCAGCGAAAAGGACAGAAAACATGTTTAGTCACGTAATGATTGGCACCAACGACATTGAGCGCTCAAAGCGCTTCTATGACGCGGTGCTCGGAACGTTCGGCGCTGGCGAGCCTGTGCGAAACAAATCGGGCACTGGGCACACTCGGCTCTTTTACCGACACGACGGCAGCACGTTTTGTGTGAGCGAGCCGATCAATGGCGAGGAAGCAAACTTCGCGAACGGCGGCACCATAGGATTTAAATGTGACTCGCCCGAGCAAGTTCATGCGTTTCACGACACGGCGGTGGCTCACGGCGGCAAATCGATTGAAGGCGCGCCAGGCATTCGTGAAGGCGCGATGGGCGCAATGCACTTGGCCTATGTGCGCGATCCCGATGGGCACAAGCTCTGCGCGATCTATCGTGTCAAATAATTTCGCTGATCCAATGGTGCATCTCTCGGGAAGTTCGCGGGTAGCGACATGCTGCTCTTTCATGCGCTCACGGGTAGGTTGCCGCACACCAGACACCGTCCGGCTACGGAGTTTGCTGGGAGAGATTAACCGCACCGTTAGACCCCGGCTCTTTTCAGTTTCGCCCCAGTCAAAGTACGTTGATTAACCGCACTTCGCCACATGATGAAACTATTAAATCTATTGCATAGGAGCGTTGCCATTGCGTAAATTCATAACGATCATACTGTTGCTAGCCATGTCTCACGCATATGCCGCAGCCACCTGCGGGAAGGCTTCTGCAGCCGCTTTCGCCAAGCGGTTCTATGCGATACACCGCAATGACGGAACTCTTTTGGAGCCGACGCTGAAGACTCACTTCACCCCACTGTTCTACGAGGCGCTCAAGCAGGAAGAAAGATGCTTGCGAGTCGAAATGGAGTGCAGCTTGGGCT